>NZ_JBMHHY010000022.1:0-196670 GCF_049739465.1 Embleya sp. AB8 | reverse complement strand
AACAACGGATGCGAAGCACCAAGCAAGACCCCGGCCCCGGAGGGGACGTGCGACGACGAGGCGGCGGCAGCCGCCACGAATCGGCCCCGCCGAACCGACCCAGGGCCACCACGGCACCAGCCCAACCCCACGACGCCCAACCCGCCAACCGCCCCCGACCACGAGCCAGCGAAGCCGACCAGGGCAGTGACGGCCACGTAGTGGACGGGCAACAACGGATGCGGAGCACCAAGCAAAAACCCCGGCCCCGGAGGGGACGAGCAACGACGAGACGACGGCCACCGCCACGACCCGGCCCCGCCGAACCGACCCAGGGCCACCACGCACCAGCCCAACACCACCACGCCAACCCGCCAACCGCCCTCGACCACGAATCAGCAAAGCCGACCAGGGCAGCAACCGCCACGTAGCTGACAGGCCCCGCCCCCAGGTACGGCAGCCGCCCAGTGGCCGTTCGGCGGAACCCCGCCCGGGTGTGCGTTCAGAGCCCTCAGAGTCGCCAGATCTCGGGTAGCCCCGCCTGGGCGCCTGTCGCCGAGTAGTCGTGTCCGACCTCGGCCAGCTCGTCCATCCGGGCCTGCCACGCGACGTTGACCGGTAGGTCGGCCAACTCCGCGAGCAGGCGCTCGTAGTCGTCGCAGTCGATCAGGTGGAACAGGTCCTGGCCGCTGCGCCAGATGCTCCACTCGTGCACGCCCGCCGCGCGGATCGCTGCGGTCAGCTCGGCGGGGACCTCGCGGTGGGCCTGTTCGTACTCGGCCTCGCGTCCCGCGTGCAGGCGGGTGTGTAGTGCCACGCGCATGTCGTTGCTCCTGGTTCGGGGGGGGTCCAGGTCGTCCCACACGACCTTGACATTGATCCGATCATTGGGTTTCAGTGGGCGAGTCAATCTTGCATATCGGCGTCATGTGGACCAGGGGTTCGGGCATTCGATCCCACATTGGTCGGATGACTTCATCGCCCTGCGTACCTCTGGAGTGACGTTTCGTGAAATTCCTGCGCGTCGGCGCCCCCGGCTTCGAGCGTCCCGCCGTGCTCGGTCCGGACGGCGGCGTACACGACCTGTCCTCGCTGACCGGCGACCTCGACGGCGCGTTCCTGGCCGGGGACGGGATCGCCCGAACCCGCGCCGCGCTCGCCGCCGGCGAACTGCCGAAGACGCCGAAGCTGCCGAAGCCGCCCACCCCCGCCCGGATCGGCGCCGCCCTCGCCCGCCCCGGCAAGGTCGTGTGCATCGGGCTCAACTACCGCGACCACGCCGAGGAGACCGGCGCCGAACTGCCCGCCGAACCGATCGTGTTCATGAAGGACCCCGGTACGGTGATCGGCCCGCACGACGAGGTGTTGGTACCCCGGGACAGCGTCAAGACCGACTGGGAGATCGAACTCGCCGTGGTGATCGGCGCGCGCGCCCGCTACCTGGAGTCCGACGCGGCGGCAGCCGAGTGCATCGCGGGCTATGCGATCAGCAACGACGTCTCCGAGCGCGAGTTCCAGTTGGAGCGCGGCGGGCAGTGGGACAAGGGCAAGTCGTGCGAGACGTTCAACCCGCTCGGCCCGTGGCTGGTGACCGCCGACGAGGTCGGCGATCCGCAGGCCCTCGAGCTGCGGCTATGGGTCAACGGCCAGTCCCGCCAGCACGGTTCCACCGCGAATATGATCTTCGGCGTCCACCACCTGGTCCGCTACCTGAGCCGCTTCATGGTCCTCGAACCCGGCGACGTGATCAACACCGGCACCCCCGCCGGCGTCGCACTCGGCCTGCCCGGCAACCCGTACCTGCGTGCCGGCGACGTCGTCGAACTGGAGATCACCGGCCCGAACGGCTCCCTCGGCCGCCAGCGGCAATCGATCGGGCAGGCATGAGGAACGAGACGAACGAGACCAAGAAAACCAAAAGAACCAAAGAAACCAAAGGAGCCAAAGAGCCAAACGCGACCAACCAACCAAACAAGCCCCCCGCAGCCGACCCCACCCCCCGCCTCGACGCCCACCACCACCTCTGGGACACCGGAACCGGCACGGACACCGCCACCGCCACCGACTCCAGCACCGCCACGGACTCCGCCGCCACCACCACCCACACCTACCCCTGGATGGACGGCCCCTGGGCCGACCCCCTCCGCGGCCGATTCGGCCCCGCCGAGCTGACCGTAGCCACCGGCCCCGGCGCCGCCACCATCGCCGTCCAGGCCCGCACCGACACCCACGAAACCCGTGAACTCCTCGCCATCGCCGCCGATCCACGGACACCCGTGGTCGCCGTGGTCGGCTGGGTCGACCTGACTCGCCCCGACGTCGCCGATCAAATCGCCGAGTTGCGCAGCGCGCCCGGCGGCCGACACCTCGTCGGTGTTCGGCACTTCGTCCAGGACGAGCCCGACCCGCGCTGGTTGTTGCGGCCCGATGTGGAGCGTTCGCTCGCCGCGTTGACCACCGCCGGCCTGACCTACGACCTGCTGGTGAAGCCGGCGCAGCTGCCCGCCGCGATCGAAGTGGCCCAGCGCCACCCCGAGTTGTCCTTCGTCCTCGATCACCTCGGCAAGCCGGAGATCGGCGCCGGCACCTGGCAGCCCTGGGCCGACACGATCGCGCGACTCGCCGCGCTGCCGAACGTCTCGGTCAAGCTGTCCGGCCTGGTCACCGAGGCGGACTGGCGGCACTGGACGATCGACCGGCTGCTCCCCTACGGCCGACACGCGCTGGCCCGCTTCGGCGCGAACCGCACCATGTTCGGCTCGGACTGGCCGGTCTGCACGCTGGCCGCGTCCTACGACACCGTCGTCTCGGTCGCCGACCGGGTCTGTGCCGAGCTCTCGGCCGCCGAGCGGGCACACGTGTTCGGCGCCACCGCCCGCCGCGTATACGGCTGCTGACGTCACGTCGGACATCGGCGGCGGATCGGCGGCCGACGGTCGGCGGTCGGCAACCGGCGGATCGGCGGATCGGCAATCGGCGGCGCACGGCACGGAGGAGCCATGCGCCGCCGGGACGAACCCGTGCCGACCCCCGTGCCTAGCCGCACGCCTCCAGGTACTTGTGCAGGATCAGCTTGGCCACCGAGGTGTGCGCCCCGATCGGCTCCGCCGCCGTGCACCCGGCCTGATCCGCGACCGCCGCGATCCGGCCGCCCTCGACGTCCGGCCCGAGCACATGCGGCGCCAGCGCTATCGAGGCCGCGCCCATCTCGCGCAGTCGCTCGGCCGCGGCCTCCACCGTCTTCGGGTCCCCCAGGTCGGCGGTCATCACCGGCAACGCGAGTCGGGCCGCGAGCAGTACGCCGGTCACCTCGGCGGCGGCCACCGCCTCCGGACCGCCGTCGGTGACCAGCACGATGCCCTCGGCGGCGGTCGCCACGCTGAACAGTCGGGCCCGGTCGGCCCGGGCCAGGCCGGCCTCGGACAGCCGCTCGTGCAGTACCTCGGCGAGCAGCGGATGCGGGCCGAGCACGCCGCAGCGCACGAACTCCCCCTCCGTAGCGGCGAGCACCGTCTCGATCCGGTCGGCGGCCTCGGCGTTGGGGCCGAGCAGAAGCGGGACGACGACCGCCGACGGCGCGCCGTGCAGCACGGCGGCCAGGTCGGTGCCGTCCTCCTCTATCACCACCGGCCGGATGTCCAGACCGGGCAGATCCGCGCCGGCCAGCAGCGCGACCTCGCCCACCAGGGCGATCAGGTCCGCGTTCGCCGGTCCGGGCACGGCGAGAATCAACGGTTTTGCGGCCTCCGGGAGTTCGTGGGAGTCGGGCCGACGGTGCCGTCCGCCCTGACGGGGTTGCGGCACTCGGGTGGGCAGACCTGGAGTGCGGGCGGGCAGCGGGGACGCTGCGTCCGAGGAGGAGCTCATGGGATCGAATTTTATGGAATCCGGCCAAAGCCTTCACAGCCGGACGCCAAGAGCAACAGGACTGTTACGGCCATGATCGGCGGCGACCCCGGCCGACCCGCTCAGATCCGGGTCGCCAATTGTGGATAGTCCACCACCAATCCCTCACGATCCACGAGCAGATCGCTGCTGAAGTCCCCGGATTCGTAGCGCACCCGGGCCCCGCCGGGCTCCACGCACAGGTGTGTGTACGTCTGCCAGGACGGCTGCACCACCAGCTCCGGCACGGCCACGAAGGCCATCAGGAACCGATGCCGCCCCGCCTCCTCGTGCAGCCCGTGGCGCAGGATCGGCATCGTGTTGGTGAGCGGACACAGGCCCAGATCGCAGTCGAGCGCGTCGACCAGGTCGGGACGCGGTACGCCGTCCACCGTCCACCCGTCGGCCGTGCGCCGCAGATCGAGGCGCCTGGTCTCGCCCGCGCCCTGCGCGACCACCCGCAATCGGGTCGTCACGTAGTCGTCCGCCGTCGCCAACTCGTAGGTGAGCCGATAGGAGCGCGGCGTCGTGCCCAGGGCCTCGCCCCGCGCACTGAGCCGGGACTCCCCCAACTCGACCCACGAGGTCTCCTGCCCGCCGCTCTCGGTCACCCGCCATGTCAGTACGCGCTCATCCGTCACGTGTGCATCGGTACCCCGAATCGGCCGCCCACACCAACGCATTTCCCGGCCCGGCCGCGCCTCGCTCAGCCGGCCGCCGCAGCCGCGGTCGCCAGCAGTTCGGGCAACGTCCCGGCGAACGAGGGGGCCATCCGCGCGGCGATCACCCGGGCCTCCAGGCTCGTGCCCAGGTATTCGCGGAGATACTCGGGCATCCGGGCCCGTTGCGTCTCGCGCAGCCGGGCGTCCTCCGCGTATCGCTGGATCCGGTTGTACAGTTCCAGCGCACGCTCGGCGCTGCTCGCGCCGTTGAACACCCGTTCGGCCAGCCCCGGAATCTTCGCCAACTCGATACGCAGCCGACGTACCTCGTTGGTGTACATGTCACCGCGCGCGACCGCCGGCACCCAGTCGCCGACCACCGGCCATCGCACGCGCAGCGCCTTGCCGTCCGCCTCCGCCGCGGCGACGATCGGGTCCGGACAACCCGGGAACGTGCTCAGCAAGCGCGCCGCCTCCTTACGCGGCGGCTCCTCGGCGCACGCGGCCCAACCCGTTTGCGGATAGCCCGGCACGGCAAGCCGAAAGCCCAACGGCGCGAGCCACTCGCCCTTGAACATCCGCTTGTCCAACGCCCGCGCGCACTCCGTCCGCATCCGCGCCCGACCCGCGTCCCCGGCCGCGAACAGCGCCCGCAGCCGCGCGGCCGTCGACGCTCGCAGCGGCAGGTCGTCGACCAGGCTCTCCGCCGCCGCCACGCCGTGCCGATCCCACAACCCGAGCAACGCACCCAGCAGCACTCCGCGATGCGCCGGCACCATGAACGGCTCGTGCTGCTTGCGCTGGTAGCTGTTGTGGAACAGCGGGCGCAGCGCCTCGATCCCGCCCTGCTCCCACCGCTCCATACACTTGGCCACACTCGTGCCCATGTTCCGCACCCGCAACATCGCGGCCCGCACCAGCTTGGGATCGCCGGACCACACACCGGGGCGCCGGTAGTGCGGGTTGTCCGACTGGATCACCCGCGCGATCGTGACCGGGTCGAGCGGGACCTCACCCGCACTCGCCATGATCAGGTTTCGTTCGCGCTCGCCGGCCCGGGGGTTGAGGTAGATCAGCGCGTTCAACTTCGGGTCGGCCAGGGCGAGCAGCGCGTCGTACGCGTCGGCGCGCGGATGGGTCGCGACGGCCAGCGCGGCGCGCTGCCGGGGCGTCGCGCGGCGCACCGCCTCGGCGACGATCGGGCCGGGCAGCCGGGCGCCGAAGTGCACCAGGTCGAGCACGGTACGCGGGCGCAGGTGCGGCACCAGTGCGGCCAGTCGCTCGGGGCGGGCGAACAGGAGCAGTTGCCGCCAGTCGACCGCGACCGCACGCGGCGGGGCCGGTATCGCCTCGGTGCCGCCCGCACCCGCCCCGGCCGCCTCGATCAGCTCGGCGACCGTGCCCTGGCAGTCCGGCAGCATCGCCAACAGGCGGGACCAGGCGCACGGATCGGCGCCCAGGTGCCGGTCCAGCAGCCCGGTCACCTCGGCCATCGGCCGCAGGTAGGCCTGGGCATCGTCGCTGCCGCAGTGCCGCAGGAAGCGCAGTACGGCGACGGCGGGGCCGGCCGTGGCCAGGATCTCGGTGGCCACCCGCACGTCCGAGTTCGGCGCGGCGATCCGGACCAGGTCGGCGCCGGTGCCGTGGCGGATCACCGAGGTGATCAGCGAGGCGGGCAGACCACCGGCCTCGCCCAGGTGCGGGGTGTAGGTGCCGCGCACCCGGGCGAACACCTCACCCTCGGCGTTGTCCAGCGCGGCGAGCAGCGCGAACGCGGCGGCATAGTGCATGTCGGAAGCCCTCTCGGGAGTCGGACCCGTTCGCGGTCGAACGGCGGCTGTCGAACGGTGGCTGTCGAACGGTGGCGGTATGCGGAACGGTCAGCCGCGCACCGCGGCGGCCGACGTGGTGACCAGTTCGGCCAGGCTGCCCTCGAACTCCCGAAGCAGGCGCAACGCGACCACGGCGAACGCCGTCCGGTCCGTCGGGGCCACCTGACCGTCGATCAGTTCGCGCAGCTCGTCCCGGAGTCGGCGGCCGGCCCGGGCGTCGGGGGCGATCGTGTCACGCCGGCCGAGCAGTTCGGCCGCCGGCGCGGCCCGCGGGCCGGTCAGCAGGTCGGCGATCGGCACTCGGCCGGTCGCCAGGGCGGTCGCGTAGTCGTGCTCGGCGGCGGTGTCCTGCCCGCGCGAGCGCGGATCGAACCAGTACACCGGGGTCGGCCAGGCACCACGTAGACGTGCGCCGTACGCGGGCCGCCCGGCGGTGCTCGCCGCGCGTCGCAACTCGGCCGGGCAGCCGTCCTGTTCGGCCAGCAGTGCCAACGCCCGGGCGGAAAACGCCCGGCGTCGGTGCGCCCGGGTCAGCTCGGTCCAGTCGACCACGGGCGTCTCCACCATCGGCCACTCCAGGGCGGGCAGGTAGCCGCGCAGTCGCCGGGTGAGCCGGCGAGCCCCGGTCGATCGGGCGATCTCCGCACGCAGCCGGGTGATCCCGGCGGGCGAGGACAACAGTTCGCGAAGGTGCGCGGCCGAGCGCTCGGGCAGGTTCAGCTCGGCGACCAGCTCGAGGGCCGCCTCGGCACCGGCGCGCTCGGACAGGCGCAGCAGGGCGATCAGCAACACCGAGCGATAGCGCGGCACCCGGAAGGGTTGCGGCGCGCGGCCGTCCGCTGTGGCTACCGGGTCGACGGTGTACACACGCAGTTCGTCGATGCCCTTCTCCTGCCAGATGGCCAGGCATTCGGGCAGGGTGAGCCGCACCGCGCGGCGCCCGAGCAGCGCGGCCCGCACCAAGAGCGGATCGCCCGACCACAGTGCGGGCACCCGGATCGTGCTCGCCCAGTCGTTGCACACCCGTTCGACCAGGGTCGGATGCAGCGGCGTCGCGCCCGTCATGATCCGCGCCCGCAGCGCCACGCCGGTGCGCGGATTGAGGTAGACCGCGGCGTTCGTCGCGGGATCGGCCAGGTCGAGCAGCGCGCCGGCCACCTCGGGCAGCGCGTGTCTGGCCGCGGCGAGCACCCGGCGCTGCGCGGGGGTGGCCCGGGCGACCACATCGGCGAGTACGTCGGCGGGCACCTCGGCGCCGAACCGGATCAGATCGCGCACGGTGTACGGGGGCAGCGCGGGCAGCAGTTCGGCCAACCCCTCCGCCGGCGCGAGCAACAACAACTGACGAAATTCCACCCGGAGTCGGGCCGACACCCGCAGTCCCGGCGCACCGTCGCCAACCCCCTCCCCCGGGTCCTCGCCCGCGCCCGCCGCCTCGATCGCCGCCGGCAGTGGCCCGTCGAAGGTGGGCAGCGACGCGAGCAGTCGACCCCACGCGGCGGCCGAGCCGCCGAGGTGACGGTCCATCAACTCGCCGACACCACGGGTGGCTTCGGTGTACGCACGCGGATTCTTGGCGGCCAGCCCGCGCAGTGCGCGCAGCGCGGGCAACACCGGCCCGGTGTACAACTCGGCGAGCGCGCCGCGCGGCAGGCCCAGGTTGCCCGCGATCGCGGACAGGGCCTGTTCGTCGGCCCGGCGCAGCGCGTCGCGGACCAGCGCCGGCGGCAACGCCTCGGTCTCCCGGAGGGCGGCCGGCAGCTCGTCCCGCATTCGTGCGAGGATCGACCCGTCGGCGTCGTTCATCTCGGCCAGCAGCGCGATGATGGCGGTCTTCGACACTCGTGCACCCTCCGTGGCGTCCTCACCAGGACGCTACGGGGTCCGGCCGACAAGAACTCGGCCGAGGTGCACCCGGGCGCTCGGCGCGCGGGTGCACCCCCTGCGTACCTCGGCTCAGCCGCTCGTCGTCGCGCACTGCCCACGATCGGCATACGCCGGGCCGTCGGCCGAGGGTCGGATGTCGAAGTCGAAGATCTCCGTCGGCACGTACAACGTCGCGCACGCGTTCGGGATGTCCACGACGCCGGAGAACCGGCCCTCGATCGGCGCCGCGCCCAGGATCAGATAGGCCTGCTCGGACGTGTAGCCGAACTTGGTCAGGTAGGTGATCGCGTTCAGGCAGGCCCGCCGGTAGGCCAACGTCGCGTCCAGGTAGCGCTGTTCGCCGTCCTCGGTGACCGAGAAGCCGGTGAAGGTCAGATACTCGCTGTACTGCGGCGCCGAGCGTCCCGGCAGGAAGATCGGGTTGGTGGTGACCCCGTACGTCTCCATGCCGCCCTTGAGCACCTCCACCCGCAGGTCGATGAACCCGCCCATCTCGATCGCGCCGCAGAAGGTGATCTCGCCGTCGCCCTGGCAGAAGTGCAGGTCGCCCACGGAGAGCTTGGCGCCGTCGACGAACACCGGGTAGAAGATCCGCGATCCGGCGGTCAGGTTCTTGATGTCCTGGTTGCCGCCGTTCTCGCGCGGCGGCGCGGTGCGCGCGGCCTCGCGGGCGGCGGCTGCGGCCTGCGCGGCGTCCAGCGAGCCGAGCACGGCCGCGATCGGCTCGGGCGGCAGGGACAGCGGCGGCACCCGGTTCGGGTCGGTGGCGCGCAACGCGCCCTCGCGGGCGTTCCATTCGGCGAGCAGCCGGGCGGAGGGCGCGGTGCCCATCAGGCCGGGGTGGATCATCCCGGTCAGCTCGACCCCGGGGATGTGCCGGGAGGTGGCCCGCTGCCCGTGGAAGTCCCAGACCGCCTTGTACGCGCCGGGGAAGTGGTCGGTGAGGAAGCCGCCGCCGTTCTCCTTCGCGAACAGGCCGGTGTAGCCCCAGCCCTGGCCGGCCACCGGGCCGGTCACCGAGAAGGTGTCGTCCTGCGGGCAGGCCCCGACGTCGAGGATGTCCACGATCAGCAGGTCGCCCGGTCGGGCACCCTCCACCCCGATCGGGCCGCTGAGTTGGTGCACCATGGTCAGGTCCGCGTCGCGTACGTCGTCGGCACTGTCGTTGTTGCCGATCGTGCCGTCGAACCACTCGCGACACTCGATCCGGAACTCCGCCCCGGGCTTGACCATCGTCACCGGCGGCACGTCCGGGTGCCAGCGGTTGTGGCCGAGCACCTTCTGCTCGCGAAACGGGCGGGACTGGTCGACACCGAATACGACCTCGGGCATGTGACTCCTCGAAGACTCGCAGGAACGGCGGCCGTTGACGATGCGTCAGGGCCGGGGCAGCCGTGCGTGCCGGGGGTCGCCCGGCCCGCGTACACCCGGCCGGGGCGGTGGGCCCGAGGTCACGGCGGGGGCATGCGCCGAGCGCTCCTCGGCGGCGGCGAGCCGCATGCCGCCGCCGGTGTTGCCGAGCCGGGGAGCGGTCCAGACCCGTCTGCCGGGCACCGCGCACACGGGACATCGCTCGGCCGCCCGGGCCTCGCCCAACGGGCGGCTCAGCTCGAAGTCGCCACAGTCCGCGCATCGGTACACGTAGGTCGCCACAACCGCTCCTCACCTGGTCGCCGGGTGTGCCAGGAAGCAGAACACAGCGCCGACCAAAAGAAAACGGCCGACACGCGGGTTGGACCTGACGCATGGTCAATTCGAGCGCTCCATGGTTGCATCACGCTGTCGATCAGCACGTTCCGGAGGTCCGATGACACAACGTGTGGCCCTCGTCGTCGGCACCGCCGCCATCGGCAAGGCGGTGGCCCTACGGCTGGCCGGGGACGGGTACGAGGTGATCCTGGTCGATGCCGCGGACTCCGAGCGGGCGGCGGAAGCGGTCGTGGGGACCGGCGGACGGGCCGGCGAACGGGCCGACGGGCGGGGCGGCGAACCGACCGGCAGGCCGGCCGACGACCGGGACGCGGCGCAAGGCGGCGGCCGGGCAAGCGGGCGGGCCGAGGCGCAGGCCGACCCACAGGACGACCGGTGGGTCCGCGGTATCCCCATCCCCGTCGACCTCGGCGACCCCCGGCGGCTTCGGGCTGCGCTTTCGGCGTCGGCGGCGCGCGATGCGGTGGATGTGATCGTCCATACCCTGTTGCCCGGCGACGCGTTCGTGCCGCGGGCCCTGGCCGCGCTCGGGGACGACGAGTGGCGGCGGTTGGCGGAGGATCCGGTTCGGCACGGCCTGACCGTGCTTCAGGTCGCCCACGGGTTGCTCGCCCCACGGCGCGGCCGGTTCGTACTGGTCGTGCCCGCCGTCGCCCTCGAAGGCGCCGCCGAACTCGTCCCGTTGGCCACCGCCGCCGAGGCGCTGCGCGCGCTGGCCAAGTCGGCGGCCCGCCGCTGGGCCGCCGACGGCATCACCGTCAACATCGTCACGCCCGACGTATTCGCCTACGGCGCCGAGCACTTGCGCGGCACCGACGTCGACCGGAACGAGGCGGTCCTGCCCGGCCCCCGGACCACCCGGGACGTCGCCGACGCGGTGGCACTCCTGCTCGCCCCGGACGCCGCCCGGCTGACCGGCACCACCCTGATCGTCGACGGAGGAGCGCTGATGACGCCGTGACGGAACACGTGGCGTTGGTGACCGGCGCGGCGGCCGGCCTCGGCCGAGGCATCGCCCTGGCCCTGGCGGCGGCCGGCTCCACCGTCGTGGTGACCGCGCGACGCCTGGCGGCCGGCGTCGAGGTGGTCGAGGAGATCACCGCCCGCGGCGACACCGGCTGGGCGACCGAATGCGACGTCACCTCGCCGGAGTCGGTCCGCACCGCGATCGAGGCGAGCGCCGCCCGATTCGGCCGACTGGACGCGGTGGTACACAACGCGACCTCGCGCCGCTCCGCTGAGCCGGTGGATCTGGCGCAGGCCGAGCCCGAGTTGTGGCGCGAGCACGCCGCCGTATCGCTCACCGGCTCGTTCATCGTGGCCCGCGCGGCCTACCCCCATCTGCGCGCCACCGAAGGCGCGTTGCTCCTGCTCACCTCCCCCGCCGGCATGCGCGGCAGCGCGAATCTGGCCTTCTACGCCGGCGTCAAGGGCGCCCAACGCGGCTTCGTCAAGGCGCTGGCCCGGGAGTGGGGCCCGACCGGCGTCCGGGTCAACGGCCTGGCACCGCTGGCGGTGACCCCGGCCCTGGCCGCCGCGTTCGCCGCGGACCCGACCATGGAGTCGCGGATCGCGGACCGGGTGCCGATGCGCCGCGTCGGCGACCCGGAGACCGACATCGGCGGCCCCGCCGTGTTCCTGTGCGGCCCGGCCTCCCGCTACGTCACCGGCCAGACCCTGATCGTCAACGGAGGCCGCGACACCTTCCTCTGATCCCGCGAGTCCCGTGCCGCCCGCACTTCCCGGCCCCGCCCCGGCCCGGCCTCCCTCCGGCTGCCGATTTCCCACCAACTCCCTTGATACGCCCGCATATAGCACAAGAATCCGCTTTCCTACAAGAGAGAGCACCGTGTGGTAACCGAGCGATCACCCGTCTAACCTGACCGGATCGCCGAGCGGAACGAGGGGGCGCCCGTTCCATGTCCAGCACCGCAGCGCCGGCCGGCGCGGCACCGCCGATCACGACCCGGTCGATCGTGGGCCGTCCGCGCCGGATCCGGGCCCGGTTGCCCTCCTCCACGCCGGGCCGGTTGGTCGCCCTCGCGCTGCTCGTGGTGCTCGCGCTGATCCCGGTCTGCACCCTGTCCGTACTGATAGCGGACCGCTCCCGAACCACCACCGCGGATCTGAAGGACCGTCAAGTCCCCGGTGTCCTGGCCCTGGACCAGGCCGCGTCCGCGCTGACCGAGGCGGATCGGGCCGCCGCCACGAGCCTGGTGTCCGGCGCATTCGCGCTGACCGGTCCGGGGCAGGACTACCAGGACGCGGTCAAGCGGGCCAACCGCTTCCTCACCCAGGCCGCCGATCTGCATCGCGACGACGCCGCCGCCCGCGCCCGGCTGACCGGGGTGAACGCGCTGCTGGTCGAGTACACGATGCTGGTCGGCCTGGCGCAGACCGGCGACGCCGGGCCACTGTCCCTGGCCAACGTGTTCTACGCGGCCGACCTGCGGCGCTCGATCGTGGACTCCCTCTACGACCAGCGCCGGGCGGATCTGGCCGACATCCGGGCGGCCCGCTCGACCTGGTGGGTCGGCACGTATGTCGCGGTCCCGTTCGGCGCCACCGCGTTTGTCGCGCTGCTCCTGGTGTTGTTCGCGCACCGCTACGTCCGCCGGCGCTTCCACCGCCGGACCAATCCGCCGCTCCTCCTGGCCGCCGCCGCGCTCGCCGCGCTGATCGCCTGGACCGTGCTGCACGCACAGACCACGCACGACCGGCTGGCCGAGGCGGCCGGGCGCGGGGTCACCGAGCAGTCCGCGCTGTGGCAGGCGCGGACCGCCGTACACGAGGTGGTCGGCACCGCCGCGCTCGACCTGGCCTCCGGCGGCGTGCCGCGCAACAACCCGGTCAGGGCCGGGCTCACCCTGCGCGATCTGGCCGAACCGCTGCCGTCCGCCGACCGGATCGAGGGTGTGCGGACCGGCGCCGACCCCCGGTTCGGCGGCCTGATCGCCACCGCGCTGGCCCAGGACCACTCACCGGCGCTGCGCGAGGCGGGCGCCCGGGCGCTCACCGCGCTGGCCGCGTTGCGCGACGCCGGCGACCGGGAACGGGCCCAGGCACCGCACGACGGCACGCGCGTGGTCGGCCCCGGGGCGGCGCTGCTGACCGGCCGGGCCCCGGATCGGATGTCCGGCGCGGCGGACGCGGCGGAGGCCGCGTTGACCGACGCGCTGATCGCCGGCCGGACGAGCGCCGACGCGGCGCTGACCGAGGCCGCCGACGACGGCGGACTCACCCTCGGCGGTCCGGTGGTCTGCGCGGCCGTGCTGGTCCTGGCCCTGCTGGGCCTGCTGTTGCGCCGCTTCGAGTACGGGAGGCACCGGTGATCGCCATCGGCCGACGCGAGTCCACGATCGGCCGACCGGGGTCCGGGGCCGGTCGGCGGGAGTCCGGATTCGGCCCGCGCACGTCCACGTCCGACCCGCGCACGTCCAAGTCCGGTCGCCGGCAGGCCGCGTTCCGCCGCCGGCGGTTCGCGCTCGGCGCCCTGCTCGTGGTCGGCGCGGTGCTCGCGCCGATGGTGTCCTGTTCGCCCCAGCGGTCGACCCAGGTGGTCCACGTGCTGGGCACCTGGGAGGACGCGGAGCGCCGGGCGTTCGAGGACGTGGTGGCCCCGTTCGAGCGGGAGACCGGGATCGACGTGCGCTTCGAGGGCTCCCGGGACGTCGCGGCGGTGGTGGCCGGTCGGGTCGAGGAGGGCAATCCGCCGGAGATCGCGGTACTCAGCTCGCCGGGCGATCTGCTGCGCTACGCCAAGATGAACAAGCTCATCCCGCTGGACTGGATCCGCCCCGGCTACGCGCCCGAGTGGCTGGCGCCGGGCCGGGTCGACGGTCGGCAACTCGCGGTGGTGCTCAAGGCCACGCTCAAGAGCACGATCTGGTTCAACCCGGCCAAACTGGCCCGGGTCGGCGACCCGATTCCCGCGTCGTGGTCGAACCTGCTGGCCACCACCGCGAAGTTGCGGGCCTCCGGGGCGACTCCGTGGTGTGTGGGACTGGCCTCCAGCACCACGTCGGGCTGGCCCGGCACGGACTGGATCGAGGACCTGGTACTGGCCCGCTCGGGGCCGGACGTCTACGACGCCTGGGTCCGGGGGCAACTGTCCTGGGCGGCACCGGAGATCCGCGCCGCGTGGCAGAGCTGGGGCGAGTTGCTGAACCCGCCGGACACCGTGCTCGGCGGCCCGATCGGCGAGTTGCTGACCGGCTTCGACAAGTCGGCGGAGCTGCTCGACCCGCACGGGGGTTGTGTGTTCGACCACCAGGGCTCGTTCGTGTCCGGCACCTACGCGGCCCGGACGCCGCCGGGCGCGCCGCGCGGCTACGACGAGTTCGCCTTCCCCGGCTTCGGCACCCCCGCGCCGCGCGAGGTCGCGGGCGACGTCGCGGCGATGTTCCACTCGACCCCGGCGGCCCGCCGACTGCTCGACTACCTCACCGGGACGAAGGCGCAGGAGTTGTGGGTCAGGTCGGGCACGGCGCTGTCCCCCGACCGCAACGTGTCGCCGGACGCCTACCACGACGAGGTGACCGAACGACTCGGCACCGCGCTGGCCGGCGCACCCGCGATCCGCTTCGACGCGTCCGACCTGATGCCCACCACGATGCGCGACGCGTTCCAACGGGCGGTGTCGGCCTACGTGTCCGCGCCGGCGAACCTGGACCGGATCCTGAACGACCTCGACCAGGTGCGGGCCACCGCGTACTGACCGGCCGCCGGGAGGGGGACGACGCGGGCCCGCCCCGGCCGGGCCCGCCTCGTCTCGAAGTGTTCGCCACGCTCCCTGGCGAACACCTGCAATCTTGGCCCCTCGACGGGCTACTCATGCGTATCCACAGTGAAGTTCTTGAGAATTTTACTTTTCTCCGCACAACCGTCGAGGTATTTGCCCCTATTTTCGGGGTTCGTTCCCGACAGAACCTCACTCCTCCAGCGTGTCCCGGGCAATGCTCGCCAAACCGGTCACAAGGAACTCGATTCGCGCCCGAAGCTCACCGGCCGGATCCGCGGCACGACACAGCGCACTTGCCGCGCGATACCCGGCGACCACTTCGACCACGGTCGGCAACCCGGGCCCGGCGTCCGGCAGATGCCCACCGCACCGGCGCACGGCAGTCGGCCGGCGGCACCTACTCCGCGTCGAGCGGCCCACGCAGGTCTGCCACCAACCGCTGCATACGATCGGCGAGATCGGTGAGTTCCTCGGGCGTCCAATCCGCCAACTGCCCGGCCAACATCTCGTCGTTGGCCGTCACGAACGACCGGTACGCCTCGTGCCCACGCTCCGTGGCCTCCAACAGCGCCACCCGGCCGTCGTCGGGATCGGCCACCCGGACCGTGTAGCCGCCCTCCTCCAGGATCCGTATCTGCCGACTCAACGCGGCCGGTTGGATGTCCGCGCGCTCGGCCAGTTCGGTCGGCCGGATCGGCCCGAAGTCGATGATGCGGTGCAGCACACCGATCGCGACCAGGCTCAACGGCACACCGGAACGCTCCACATGCAGCGCGTCCAGCCGGCGGCTGCTCATCAGCCGGCGGATCGAGCTGATCGCCTCGTTGATCCTGCGTCGGCTCTCCACGTCGGTCATGAGCGCCAGCGTACGGCCGGCCTGTCGGGCGGCTTCGCCGCCGGCTCGCGAGATACCGCTTTTTGCTCCCCCGCTTCGCTCCTCCGCAAAAAGCGGCACCTCGCTCGGGGTGGTGTGTCCCTCCGCTTCGCTCCGGGCCACCCCACCCAAACCTGCGGCTCCGCCGCTCTCCGCGCTCCGCGCGTCGATCACTTGGGGTGGCCCATCTCGTGGGCGCTGACGCGCCGGGGGGTGTGACCATCGGAGCCAATCACCGCCACCCCCTGTCCGGAGCGGGCCTTCGTCCCCAACACTGATCTCCGTGCATGCCGAGGTGGTCGTCGACGACCCACGAAACGATTCCGGAGAGCGCGCGTTCGCGCTCACCACGCCCGAGGCCGCCGTCGTGGTGGCCGCCGCGCTGACCGAACCGGTGGGCGGGTGCGGGCACGGCATGGACTGGTTCCTGCGCCGCCTCGGGGTGCACCTGCTCGCGAGGTTGACCGACCGCCCGGACCGGGGCCTCACCGACTGCCTGGCCGACACGATCGCCGAGACCGCCGCCCTGCACGGCGCCCGCTGCGACCTCGCCCACGACGCGACGCCGGCCGCTTCGGTGGTGGCGTGCCGGGTGCTGCCCCACGACCTGCAATACCTGATCCTGGGCCCCGGCGTGGTCCACCTCCACCACGACGGCGGCCCACCGAGCCGAATGACCGGCCCCGACGGCCCCTTGGCCGCGGTACGAGCCCGCCCGACCATCGCCACCCACGCCACGACGGGCTCGGCCCGCCTGACCTCCATAACCGCCGCATCCCTGACCACGGACCCCACCAACCACCCCTCGGCCCAAATCACCCTGACCTTTTAGCCCTTGTCGGGCGGCTTCGCCGCCGGCTCGCGAGATACCGCTTTTTTGCTCCCCCGCTTCGCTCCTCCGCAAAAAGCGGCACCTCGCTCGGGGCGCGGCGTCCCTCCGCTTCGCTCCGGGCCACCCCACCCAAACCTGCGGCTCCGCCGCTCTCCGCGCTCCGCGCGTCGATCACTCGGGCGGGCCCACCTCGCGGGCGCCGACGCACCAACCCGCAGCGCGCCCGTCCGCGACCTGGGGCAGCCCACCCAAAACCGCAACCAATCCACCAAATCCCGAGCAACCACCCGAGCGGGCTACAAGGCCAGACCAGGCCACCCCGCAGCCTCTGAAACCCCAGCCATCGAACCAAACGCCACGGGTGGAGCGGGCGGGCAAACCACCCAACCCAACCAAAACGCACCCGCAACAACCACACCCATCAGGGCCATGCGGCCACGAACTACCCACGCCAAGCAAAACTCGGCACTCGCCGCTCCGTGAACGCGGCCAACCCCTCCCGGACGTCCGCCGACCCACGCGACTCGGCCTCCCACGTCGCCCGCCACGTCGCAAGCCGATCCTCGTCGGCGGCAGCCAACGGCGTCGACAGGAGATCCTTCGCCGCCCGGACCGTCAACTGCGACCTCGACGCGATCGTCCGGGCGAAGGTGTACACCCTCTCCTCGGCCTCGTCCGGCCCGAACACATCGTCCACCAACCCGACCCGCAACGCGTGCGCCGCGTCGATCAACTCGGCCGAGAACAACAGGTACTTGGCCGTGGACACCCCCACCAACCGGGCCAGCCGCGCCGTCGACACCGCGTCGTAGACGATCCCGAGCTTCGCCGGCGTCACCCCGAACCGCGCCGTCGAGTCCGCGAAGCGCAGGTCACAGGCCGCCGCGAGCTGACACCCGCCGCCCACGCAAGGCCCCTGTACGAAGGCGATCGTCGGCTTGCCGAACCCCGCCAACGCCCGCTCCGCGGCCGCGTTCAGCGCATGGAACGCGTCCGCCGCCTCGGCCGTCGCGTAATGCCCCCGCAGTTCCCGGATGTCCGCCCCCGCCGAGAACACCCCATCGGTGCCGGTCAGCACGAGCACGCTGACCTCACGATCCGCCTCGAGCCCGGCCAACAACCCCGGCAAGGCCCCCCACATGGCGGCGGTCAACGCCCCCCGAGCCTGCGGCCGGTCGATCCGCAACGTCGCGATCCCACCGTCGACCTCGACCACAAGCCCATCGACCCCGCCCATAGCGCCACCTCTCCGCACCGCCCGAAACCCGCACCCAACCCAAGCGCCCGCACGTCCCACCGGATCATGTCCCGCACGCCGCCCGAATCCCACATCCCTCGAACCCCCCGCGACGGGTGGGCGGGTGGACGGGCGGGCCACCCAAACCCCCTACCGCCCCGCCGCCCCCACCTCTTCGTGCCCGGGATCCAACGGCGGCCCGGCCATGTCGCAGCCCATGCGCACGCACGGTTGCGCGCCCTTGACACCCGGCTCGCCCGTTTCGCTCGCCCCCAACACCCCCGCCGAGATGGTGAACCACGCCACCGCCGACCCCACCACGAGCAACCCCGCGCAGATCCACAACGCCCGGTCGAACCCCGTGTCGACCACCCCCGGGTCGCGGTATCCGTCGCCGGACAGGCCGACCAGCGCCGGCAGCCCGGCCACCGTGAGCAGCCCCGCCGCCCGCGCCGCCGCGTTGTTGACGCCGCTCGCGATGCCCGCGCGCGTGACGTCGACCGACGCCAGCACCGTCGCCGTCAACGGCGCGACCAGCACCGCCAGTCCCAGACCGAAGACCAACACACCCGGCAGGACATCGACCACATAGGAGGCGTCCGGGCCCACCCGCAGCAGCGACAACAACCCGCCCGCGCACACCAGCGGCCCCACGGTCAGCTGCCAACGCGGCCCGATCCGGCGAGCCAGATCCGCCGAACGTGCGGACAGCAGCAACATCACCACCGTCACCGGCAACAGTGCCAACCCCGCCGACTGCGCCGAATAGCCCGCGACCGTCTGGAGTTCGAGCACCAGCAGCAGCATGAACGCGCCCAGCGCGCCGTACACGAACAGGGTCACGATGTTGACCGATGTAAACAACCGGACCCGGAAGATGCCCAGCGGCAACATCGGCTCCCGGGTACGCCGCTCCACCAACACGAACGCCACCCCCGCCACCACCCCCGCCACGCCCGCGATCCCCGCCGCGACCGGGCTGGTCTGCGCCTCCACCAGCGCCCAGGTCACCCCCGCCAACGCCAATGCGGCAAGGGCCGCGCCGGGTACGTCGAAGCGCCCGCGTGGTTGCGGGTCGAACGTCTCCGGGACGGTGCGCAGCGCGACCACGATGGTCACCGCGGCCAGTGGCAGATTGATCAGGAAGACCCAGCGCCAACTCACCGCGTCCACCAGCCAGCCGCCCAGGAACGGCCCGATCGCACTCGCCACGCCGCCCAGCCCGGACCAGGTGCCCACCGCGCGGGCCCGGTCGTCGGCATGGAACGTGGCCTGGATGATGGCCAGCGATCCGGGCGTGAGCAACGCGCCGCCGATGCCCTGGAGCGCCCGTGCGGCGATCAGCGTCTCGACGTTCGGCGCGATCCCGCACAGCAGCGAGGCCAGCGCGAACCAGGCCACGCCGATCACGAACACCCGGCGCCGCCCGTACCGGTCCCCGAGCGCGCCGCCGAGCAGGATCAGCCCGGCCAGGGTGAGGGTGTACGCGTTGACCGTCCACTGCAGCGCCGCGAGGGAGGTGCCGAAGGACCGTCCGATGGTGGGCAACGCGACGTTGACCACGGTCGAGTCGAGCATCGCCATGCCGGAGCCGAGCACGGTGGCCAGCAGCACCCACCGGCCGGCGGACGTCTTGGCGCGGATGCCCCCGGAGGGGAAGGAGACGGGCATCTGTGCATCATGCCCGCCGGCGACCGCGAACTACCGCGCTATCCGCGGCGCCGGGATCCGGCGCGCCAACCGCTCCTGTGGATCGTGCCCCGGGCCGGGCAACACCGCGAGCGCGAAGATCATCAGCAATACCGCGACCACCGCGTCCATCCAGTAATGGTTCGCCGTCACCACGACCACCATCAGGGTGATCACCGGATGCAGCCACACCACCCAGCTCGCCACCTTGCGACCGGTGCCGGCGGTATGCCACACGGACGCTATCGCCAGCGCGACCACCACCGCCCAGCCCACGTGCAGCGACGGCATCGCGGCGAACTGGTTGGCGATCTTGGCGCCCGCGCCGGAATACGGCGAGTCGCCCGCGTCCATGCCGGTGTCGGTGAAGCCCGGCATCTTCCGCGGCGGAGCCAGCGGGACCAGGATGTGGATGATCAGCGCGGCGCCGGTCATCATCGCCAGGATGTTGCGCACCCACCGGTAGTGCTCACGATGGCGGATCCACAACCACAGCAGCACCCCGACGGTGGCCGGGAAGTGCACGTACGCGTAGTACTTGTTGCAGAACGTCACCGCCGCGTGCGACTGCATGAACCAGTCCTGGATCGCCGCCTCGTCCGGCAGGCGCAGGTTCTGCTGCATGGTCAGCAGTTGCTTGGCGTTCGCGAACGCCGTGGACTCCTCGCCCGAGGCCAGGCCGCGGCCGAGCTTGTACACCCCGAACAGCAGCGCGACCAGGAGCAGTTCGCGCGCCGCGTCCTTGAGGGTGCGCTTGCGGCGCGCCTTCGCCGCCGCCTCGTCCGCGCCCGGGTCCGCCGCCGGCCGCTCGGCCGCCCGATCGACCTCCGTCACCGAAGCCGCCTGCGTGGTCGGCGACGCCTGCGCGCGTCGCCGGACCTCGTGGGAAGGATCCTCCGTGACGTCTGCCTTCACCACGTCCCCCTGCTGTCGGTTGTGCCGGTAGCCGTCGGTCGGCCGCTCGATCCTGTCCGTCGCCGCCCGGAACGGGGGCCACTTCCCCGCTCGCGCACCGCCCCGGATCGCGGGTGTTCGGTGTCCTGCGGCAACGCTTCAGTCAGGGTAGACGGATCAGGTTAGACCGATCCTCCCCCTGAAGTACCAATCCCGAGCGACTCGTGTGGGGTACCCGAGTCCCATGCCCTCCTCTGCACGTCGTAGGGGACTCCCTCGGTTCGGCCCCGATTTCGCCCGCGTACGGACCGGCCCGACCAACTCGCGCACACACCCCGCCGGTGGTACGTAGGCTGCGGGTATGACCGACCCGACGGGGGAAAAGCGGCTCGTACTCGTGGTCGAGGACGAGCCCATGATCGCCGACGCGGTGGCCGCCCGGCTGCGGGCGGAGGGCTTCGGCGCGATCACCGCGCCGGACGGCCCCTCGGCGCTGACCACGGCCGCGACCACCCGGCCCGACCTGGTCGTGCTCGACGTGATGCTGCCCGGGCTGGACGGCCTGGAGGTGTGCCGTCGGCTCCAGACGCTGCACCCGGGCCTGCCGGTGATCATGCTCACCGCGCGCGACGACGAGACCGATCTGCTGGTCGGCCTCGCGGTGGGCGCCGACGACTACATGACCAAACCGTTCTCGATGCGCGAGCTGGTCGCCCGGGTGCATGTGCTGCTGCGTCGGATGGAGCGTGCCGAGGCCGCCGCCCGGGCGGTCTCCCCCGAGGCTGCGCTGCACCTGGGCACGTTGCGGATCGACCGCACCCAGCGCCGGGTCCGGCTCGGCGCCGACGAGGTGCACCTGACCCCGACCGAGTTCGACCTGCTGGTCTGCCTGGCCTCGCGCCCGCGCGCGGTGCTCTCGCGCGAGCAGTTGCTGGCCGAGGTGTGGGACTGGGTCGACGCGTCCGGCACCCGCACGGTGGACAGCCACGTCAAGGCACTGCGCCGCAAGCTCGGCGCCGAATGGATCCGCACCGTGCACGGCGTGGGTTACGCGTTGGAGGCACCGTCCTGAACCTCGCCGACCCCCGCCTCGTCCGGCCCGGGCGCGCCCGGCTCGGCCGGGCCAACCTGCGGCCGCTGGATCGACTGCGCTCGATCAAGGCGAAGCTCGGCGTGCTCGTGATCGCGTCGGTGTTCGTCTCGACGCTGCTGATCATTTTGGGCCTGCGCACCGAGGTGCGGTTCCGGTACATGCTCGTGTTCACCTCGCTGGCCTGTCTGGCGGTGACCCTGGTGCTCGCGCACGGGATGACCTCGCCGCTGCGCGAGATGACCGCCGCCGCGCAGGCGATGGCGCGCGGCGACTACTCGCGCCGGGTGCGGGCCACCTCCCGCGACGAGGTGGGGCGCCTGGCCGGCGCGTTCAATCACATGGCCGCCGACCTGGAGGCGGTGGACCGACATCGCCGCGAACTGGTCGCCAACGTCTCGCACGAGTTGCGCACACCGATCTCGGCGCTGCACGCGGTGTTGGAGAACATGGTCGACGGCGTGCAGAAGCCCGACCCGGACACGCTGGGGCTCGCGCTCAACCAGACGGCGCGACTCGGGCGTCTCGTGTCACAACTTCTCGACCTTTCCCGGCTCGATTCGGGGGCGGTTCCGCTACAGGCGCGCGAGTTCGCCGTCCGGCCGTTCCTGGCCGCGCTCACCGAGGAGACCGGGGCCCTGGGCAGCGACGTTCGCTTCCGGGTGGACGTACAGCCGGCCGACCTGACCGCGGTCGCCGACCCCGAGCGGCTGCATCAGGTTGTTACCAATCTGGTGGCCAACGCCTGCCGGCACAGCCCCTTCGGTGGCACGGTGAGTCTGCACGCCCGACGCGACGAGGGCCCCGGCAGCCTGCGCCTGGAGGTCCAGGACGAAGGTCCGGGGATCCCGTACAACGAGCGTGGTCGAGTCTTCGAGCGGTTCACCCGCGGCGGTGGCAGTTCGGCCACCGACGGGGGGACCGGACTGGGCCTCGCGATCGCTCGCTGGGCCGTGGATCTGCATGGGGGTGATATTTCCGTAGCCGAATCGAGCCATGGGTGCCGTATCCGAGTACTCCTGCCCGGTGACCCGGCGTAATCGGGTGATCGGTCACTTACTGCACGGGACGATCCCGACATGACGTTCCGTGACCAACAATACGGCGGGAAGCAACAAACGCGACTAAACAGTCAACCGTTTGTGATCTACGCGACGCGGAGGCCGAGGGGCCTGCGCGACACTGGTCAAAGGGCGTAGCCTTGTTTCCCGCTGTCCACCACCCCAGGAAGCGGAAGAGGGCGGTTGCCGCCGTGTCGTCACAGTCCCCTAGCAACCCGATGGCCAGCTTCGGCCCCAACGAGTGGCTCGTCGACGAGATTTACCAGCAATATTTGCAAGATCCCAACTCGGTGGATCGTGCTTGGTGGGACTTCTTCGCCGATTACAAGCCCAGCGAGTCGTCGACTCCGTCGACGTCCGCCGGTCAAGCCACCGTGGCAAGCCCGAGCGGCCCCACACCAGTGAGCAGTACCACGAACAACTCTGGAAGCATCCCCGCGCCGAACGCGGCGCAACCCCCTGTGTCGGCGGCGGTCTCGTCGACCGCGACGGGGACGACGACTCCGGCCCCGGCTCCGAGCCACCCGATGATGACGACCGGCGTCCAGGATGCGGCGCCCGCGCCGACTCCGACCCCGGCCGGCACGCCGGCCCCGGCCGCGCCCGCCAAGGTCGCCGCAGCCCCTACGCCCGCGCCGGCACCGGCCGTCAAGGCACCCGCCGCGCCCGCGAAGAAGCAGCCCGCCGCATCCCCCGAGGCCGTCCAGCTCAAGGGCCCGGCGGCACGTGTCGCGATCAACATGGACTCGTCGCTCACCATCCCCACCGCGACCAGCGTGCGGGCCGTGCCGGCCAAGCTGCTGATCGACAACCGGATCGTGATCAACAACCACCTCAAGCGCGCTCGCGGTGGCAAGGTCTCGTTCACCCACCTCATCGGCTACGCGCTCGTCCAGGCGGCCAAGTCGATGCCGTCGATGAACCACGCCTACGAGGAGCGCGAGGGCAAGCCGTTCCTGGTCAAGCCCGCGAACGTCAACCTCGGTCTCGCGATCGACCTGACCAAGGCCAACGGTGACCGCCAGCTCGTGGTGGCGGCCATCAAGAAGGCCGACGAGATGGACTTCTTCGCGTTCTGGCAGGCCTACGAGGACATCGTGCGCCGGGCCCGCTCGAACAAGCTCACGGTGGACGACTTCGCCGGAGTGACCATCTCGCTGACCAACCCGGGCGGCATCGGCACCGTGCACTCGGTGCCGCGCCTGATGCCCGGTCAGGGCACCATCGTCGGCGTCGGTGCGATGGACTACCCGGCGGAGTTCGCGGGGGCGTCCGCGGACACCCTGTCCCGCCTCGCGGTCAGCAAGACACTCACGCTGACCAGCACCTATGACCACCGCATCATCCAGGGCGCCCAGTCGGGCGAGTTCCTGCGCCGGATGAACCAGCTGCTGCTCGGCGAGGACTGCTTCTTCGAGGAGATCTTCCGTTCGCTGCGCATCCCGTACGAGCCCGTGCGCTGGGTGCAGGACATCTCCGCGACACACGAGGACGACGTCAACAAGACGGCACGTGTGCAGGAGCTGATCCACTCCTACCGGGTCCGCGGTCACCTGATGGCCGACACCGACCCGCTGGAGTACAAGCAGCGCCGGCACCCCGACCTCGACGTGGTCGAGCACGGGCTGACGTTGTGGGACCTCGAGCGCGAGTTCGCGGTCGGCGGCTTCGCCGGCCAGTCGCTGATGACCCTGCGCGACGTGCTCGGCGTGCTGCGGGACACCTACTGCCGCACCGTCGGCATCGAGTACATGCACATCCAGGACCCGGACCAGCGGCGCTGGATCCAGGAGCGGGTGGAGGTGCCGCACGCCAAGCCGGACCGCGAGGACCAGCTGCGGATCCTGCGCCGGCTCAACGCCGCCGAGGCGTTCGAGACCTTCCTGGCCACCAAGTACGTCGGCCAGAAGCGCTTCTCCCTGGAGGGCGGCGAGACCACCATCCCGCTGCTCGACGCGATCATCTCGGCCGCCGCCGAGGACGGTCTGGACGAGGTCGCGATCGGCATGGCGCACCGCGGCCGGCTGAACGTGCTGACCAACATCGTCGGCAAGTCCTACGCGCAGGTCTTCCGCGAGTTCGAGGGCAACATCGACCCCAAGTCGATGCACGGCTCGGGCGACGTGAAGTACCACCTCGGCGCCGAGGGCACGTTCTCCTCCGAGGACGGCGCGCAGGTCAAGGTCTCCCTGGTGGCGAACCCCTCGCACCTGGAGGCGGTCGACCCGGTCCTGGAGGGCGTCGTGCGCGCCAAGCAGGACATCATCGACATGGAGGGCGCCGACTTCCCGGTCCTGCCGCTCCTGCTGCACGGCGACGCCGCGTTCGCGGGTCAGGGCGTGGTCGCCGAGACGCTGAACATGTCGCAGCTGCGCGGCTACCGCACCGGCGGCACGATCCACGTGGTGATCAACAACCAGGTCGGCTTCACCGCCTCCCCGGCCGAGTCCCGCTCGTCCATCTACGCGACCGACGTCGCGCGGATGATCGAGGCGCCGATCTTCCACGTCAACGGCGACGACCCCGAGCAGTGCGTACGGATCGCCCAGCTCGCCTTCGAATACCGCCAGACGTTCCACAAGGACGTGGTGATCGACCTCATCTGCTACCGGCGCCGGGGCCACAACGAGGCCGACAACCCGTCGTTCACGCAGCCGCTGATGTACGACCTGATCGACAAGAAGCGCTCGGTGCGCAAGCTCTACACCGAGGCGCTGATCGGTCGCGGCGACATCACCGTCGAAGAGGCCGAGCAGGCCCTCAAGGACTACCAGGACCAGCTGGAGAAGGTCTTCTCCGAGGTCCGGCAGGCCACCGCGCCGCAGGCCCCGCAGGTGGCCCCGGCCGCCCCGGCGGCCGACATCGCCTTCCCGCGGATCGACCCGACCGGCATCGCGCACGAGACGGTCAAGCGGATCGTCGAGTCGCAGGTGTCGCTGCCCGAGACGTTCTCCGTACACCCGCGCCTGCAGCCGCAGTTGCAGCGTCGGGCGGCGATGGTCGAGGACGGCACGATCGACTGGGCGATGGGCGAGACGCTCGCGTTCGGCTCGCTTCTGATGGAGGGTCGCCCGGTGCGGCTCGCCGGTCAGGACAGCCGGCGCGGCACCTTCGGCCAGCGGCACTCGGTGCTCGTCGACCGCACCTCGGGCGCCGAGTACACCCCGCTCGCGCACCTGTCCGACGACCAGGCCAAGTTCACCGTCTACGACTCGCTGCTCAGCGAGTTCGCCGCGATGGGCTTCGAGTACGGCTACTCGCTGGCCCGGCCGCAGTCGCTGGTGTTGTGGGAGGCGCAGTTCGGCGACTTCGCCAACGGCGCGCAGTCGATCATGGACGAGTTCATCTCCTCCGCCGAGCAGAAGTGGCACCAGCACTCCGGTGTGGTCCTGCTGCTGCCGCACGGCTACGAGGGTCAGGGTCCGGACCACTCGTCCGCCCGGATCGAGCGCTACCTGCAGATGTGCGCGCAGAACAACATGACGGTGGCCGCGCCGACCCTGCCGAGCAACTACTTCCACCTGTTGCGCTGGCAGGCGCTCAACCCGCACCACAAGCCGCTCGTGGTGTTCACCCCGAAGTCGATGCTGCGCCTGAAGGCCGCCGCGTCGAAGATCGAGGAGTTCACCACCGGGCAGTTCCGGCCGGTGATCGGGGACACCACGGTGGACCCGGCCAAGGTCAAGCGGGTGGTGATGTCCGCCGGCAAGTTCCACTACGACCTGGCCGCCGGGCGCGCCAAGGCGGGCCGCGACGATGTCGCGCTGGTCCGGGTGGAGCGGCTCTACCCGCTGCCGGTGGCCGAGCTCAAGGCCGAGCTGGAGCGCTACGGCCTGGACCGCTACGGCAAGGACCTGGAGCTGGTCTGGGCCCAGGAGGAGCCGACCAACCAGGGCGCGTGGCCGTTCATCGCGCTCAACCTGGTCGAGTACGGCCTGCCGGCCCCGCGCCGGATCGCCCGGCCGTCCTCCTCCTCGCCCGCGGTCGGTTCGGCCAAGCGGCACGAGGCCGAGCAGCAGGGCCTGGTCGAGGAAGCGATGAGCTGACGCTCGTGGCTCGATGCACCGGCTCCGCCCCGGCGCGCGTACGATGCGCGCCGGGGCGGAGCCGTGTGTACCGGCAGTGGATCCGCTGAACACACCGGAGTTGGAGAGCATGTACTTCACGGACCGTGGCATCGAGGAGCTGGAGAAGCGGCGCGGCGAGGAGGAGGTGTCCCTGGCCTGGCTCGCCGAGCAGCTGCGCACGTTCGTGGACCTGAACCCCGAGTTCGAGACCCCCGTCGAGCGGTTGGCCACCTGGCTGGCCCGGCTGGACGACGACGAGGACGACGAGTAGCGGCGGGCCTTCGGCTTCGCGGCGCGGGCGTTCGACGACCCGCGCGGCGAAGCTCCGGGCTCATGCGTGGGCGCCGGCCCGGCGCAGTGTGCGGCCCTGCCACAGGGCCCAGCCGAGGCCGTACAGCGCCAGCCCGATGGCCAGCCCACGCCCGAAGCCGGTCGCCGCGTCGAAGCCGAGCACCTCGAAGGCCGGCACCCGCCCGTCGGGGAACGGGAACAGCGCCTGGGCCGCCCCGAGCGTGCCGAGCAGCGCCAGGCCGCCCAGCACCGCCCAGCGCGCCGCCACGGGCATCCGCGGGCCGGTGACCGGGCGCCGGGGCAGGCCGGCGATCCAGCGCCACGTCCACACCGCGCACACGGTCAGTCCGACCGCCGTGCTCAGGTGCTGGAGCAGCACGTAGCCGGGCCGCAGTCCGAAGAACTCCCGGCGCAGTTCGGGCAGTACGTGTGCCACCCCCGGATCGTCGTGGTGCGTCCAGGCGTCCCAGGCCAGGTGCGACAGGCCGCCCAGGATCGCCGAGACCACGAACCACCCGCACACCGCGAGGGTGTCCCGCGCGAACGGCCGGCCGGCCCGCGCGGCGGCGTACAACCGGCCCGGCAGGCGCGGCCGGAGCGGTTCCTCCAGGGCGCCGCGGATCCGGTCCGGCAGCAGTCCCAGGAGCGGTCGCGCGAGCAGGTGGAACGCGAGCACGAGCAGCCCGGTGAGCGCGATGTCCAGGCTCAGCGCGCCCGACCACAGGCCGTGGGTGGCCCGCCGGTCGGCGCGCACGGGCAGGAAGTCCAGGTTCACGTACAGGATCAGGTCCGGGGCCATCGCACCGAACGCGAGCGCGGACGCGATCAGCGGGCCGTGTCGCCCGGCCCCGGCGCCGGCCGTGGTCCCGGTGCGGGTCGCGCCCTGCAACGGCAGCACCGCCGCGATGTGGCCGAGCGTGAATGGCATGCGTTGCGCCCCCGGGTGGTGAGTGAAGCCCCTCGGGTTCGACAAACGCGAAAACTCGACCGCCGGTTCCCTTGACGTTCGGCAGACGCGATATATCGTGAATGGCAGAGCCTCGCGATATATCGCGTTCGACACTCCGACCCGAAGGGGAGGGTCCATGTCCCAATGGATGATCGACGCACCACAGGACCTCACACTCGACACCGTCCGCGTGCTGCGGGTGCGCACGATCGGCGGCCTCGTCGACGTCGTCGGCACCGACGGACCGCCGCGCCTGGAGGTGCACGCGGTCGAGGGGCCGCCGCTGCGGGTCACCCACGACGAGGTGAGCGGCGAACTGGTCGTCACCTACCCGGACCTGACCGGGAAGCAGCTGATGAACTGGTTCCAGGAGGCGGGCCGGCGCGGCGACTTCAAGACCTTCATCGCCGACGGTCGCGCGTTGAGCAAGCGACACGCGGAGGTGTCCCTGGCGGTGCCGTGGGACTGCACGGTCGAGATCGGCGTGGCCTCCGCCCACGCGACCGTCTCCGGCCTGAGCGGTGCCACCACGGTGCGCAGCGTCAGCGGGGATGTGACCCTGGTCGGGCTGACCGGCACGGTCGACGCGAACACCGTCTCCGGGTCGGTGGACGCCGAGTCGATGGCCGGCGACCTCGGGGTGGCCACGGTGGCCGGCTCGCTCACCGTGATCGAGGGCACCGGCGGGCGGGTACGGGCCAATTCGGTCTCCGGCTCGATGATCCTGGACTTGGACGCGGCCGGCCGCAGCCACGTACAACTGAGCACGGTCTCCGGCGAATTGACCGTTCGGCTGCCGCATCAGGGCGACATGCGCGTGGATGTGCGCAGCGCGATCGGCTCGGTCGACTCGGTGTTCGACGAGCTGACCACCACCGGCAGGTACGGCGCGAGCCACGTCACCGGCAAGCTGGGCCGGGGCTCGGGTCGGCTGCGGATCAACTCGGTATCGGGCGACGTGACGCTGCTGCGCCGCGCCCCGGAGGGAAAGGTGAGCGCATGACCCCGGTCTTCGGTCACGGCCGACTCCGGCTCTACCTGCTCAAGCTGCTCGACGAGAGCCCCCGACACGGCTACGACGTCATTCGGCTGCTGCACGACCGCTTCATGGGCCTCTACGCCCCCTCGGCGGGGACGGTCTACCCGCGCCTGGCCAAGCTGGAGCAGGAGGGGCTGGTCGAGCACGACGTCGAGGGTGGCCGCAAGGTCTACCGGATCACCGCCGCGGGCCGCGCCGAACTCGAGGAGCGGCAGGAGGAGTTGGCCCAGTTGGAGGCGCAGATCCACGAGTCGGTCTACGAGCGGGCCCGAGAGATCCGGGACGAGGTGCGCACGTCCGCGCAGAGCCTGCGCGAGGAACTGGGCCTGGCCGCCCGCGAGGTGCGCAACACGCCGCGGGCCGCCGTCGGCGGATCGGCGAAGGCCGACGCGGCGAACGACTCGACAGACGGCGCGACGGCGGCCGACGGCGACCCGGAGTGGCCGGACGCGGACCGGTGGCCCGGGCGCGGGAGCGGGCGCGGGCGCGGCGCGCGGTCGAACAACACGTGGGAGCCGATCTTCTCGCAGCGGATGGCCGACCTCGCCGAGGGCCTCGCGCACAACCTGGTCGACCTGGCCGCCCGGCCGGGCCTGGGCGACCTGGAGCGCGAACTGCGCCGCCGCTTCGGCGCCGGCCCGGAGCCGACCACGGCGCGCGAGCGGGCCGAGGACGCGTGGGCCGAGGAGACCGACCGCCCCGCCCCGCGCGGCCCGGAGGGCTTCGATCTGGACGCCGTCATCGACACCATCCGCGCCGAGGTGGCCCCCCTGGCCCGGCGCGCGGGAGTGACCCCCGACCAGTTCGACCGGGCCCGCGCCATCGTGGTCACCGCCGTCAAGGACCTGCGCGAGGTGTTCGCCGAGGACACACCCCCGAAGGACACATCCCCGAGCTGACCCCGGCCGCGAGCCCCGACCGACGCCACCTTCGGCCCGGCCGGGGCTCGCGGCCGACCGGCATCCGGCGCTCTCGTCCCTACGCCCCAGTCCCTAGTCGCGCAGGTGCAGCTTGGCCAACTCCACCCGTCCGACCGCCAGTTGCCGTACGTCCACCGACTCGACCCGGCCGGTCCGGCCGACCGCGACCTTCGGGTAGACCGGCGGCAGCACCACCGCGTCGCGCGTGACGATCTCGCCCGCCACCCGGGTGAGCGTGGCCCGCTTCGCGTGGTCCGCGGTGGCCAACGCCTGCTCGATCAGCCGGTCCAGCTCGGGATTGACGTATCCGGTGGCGTCCGGGCCGCCGGACATGGCCGGCGCGAGCACCGCGAACCCGGTCCGCCCCACCACGTATCCCGCACCGCGCCGATCCACCAGCGCGACGTCGAAGTCGCCGGTCCGCCGCCGCGCCGCGAACCCCTCCGAGTCCGCCTGCTCGACCGTCACGGAGAACCCGATGCGATTCCATCCCTCGGCCAACACCCGGGCCACCTCCGGCAGTTCGCCGGCCTCGCCGGTCACCGCGAGCAGCGTGAAGCGCACCCCGGGCGGCACCGGCGCCTCGCCGAACATCGCGGTGACCCGCTCGGGCTCGACGGTCGGCCCGGCGGTCGCGCTCGGGCTCGGCTTGGGCGACGCGCTCGGGTCGACCCCTCGGCCGTACGGCGTGTACTCCGGGTCCCAGCCCTCGTTGCCCGGCCCCAGCGGCCCCTGCCCGATCACCGCCTCGCCCCGGTAGACATCCAGGGACACCCGGGTCCGGTCCATCCCGAAGGCCAGCGCCCGACGCACCGCGACGTTGTCGAACGGCGGCCGGCGCAGATTGGGCAGCACCACCAGATCGGTCGGCCCGCTCGCGATCTGCACGTAGGTGCCGTCGGCCCTGTGCAGCCGGCGGACCTGATCGGGCGTCGGGCGCGGATACACCCCCAGGCGGTGCGCCTTCAGGTCGGCCACGCCGTCGGCGGCGGCGCGAAACTCCAGGCCGTCCAGCGGCGCGGCCTTGTCCCGGTAGTCCGGCGAGCGGCGCAGCGCGACCACTCCCCCGGCGGCGCTCGCCAGCCGGAACGGGCCGGTGCCGATCAGCGCCCGGGGATCGGCGAGGGTGGCCTGATGCGGGATCGGCAGGCAGGCCAGAAAGGCCCGCAACGCACCGAACGGCCGGGGCAGCGCGATCCGTACCGTGCGGTCGTCGGGCGCCTCGATCGGGCCGAGGCGACCGGCCAGCCACGGCGCCCAGTCGCCCGCCGTCGCCGGGTCGTTCATCCGGCGCAGCACGGCTGCCACGTGCTCGGCGGTGAACGGGTCGCCGTTGTGGAAGCGCACCCCCGCGCGCAGCCGGATGGTCCAGCTCAGCCCGTCGGCGGCGAGTTGCGGATCGGCCGCGGCAAGGACCGGGCCGATCGTGGTGTCGTCCCGGTAGGTGTACAGCGCCTCGACCACCGGATCGGCGATCCAGCGCACCGGCTCGGCGCTGGAGTGCAGCGGGTTGAGCACGTCCGGCAGCCGGGCCAGGCCCACCGTCAGCGTGCCGCCCGTGCGCAGGTCGTGGCCGGCACAGGAGGCGAGCAGACCGCCGGTCGCCGCGACGGCCACCCCCGTACCGGCTCCGAGGGCGAGCAGGCGGCGACGGGACAGCGGCATCGGCGGGTCCTTCCGAGACGACCCGGGCGACTCCGGACCGGCGGTGGATCGGTGATTCGGGTGGCTGGTTGCCGCGCCCGGCGACGTTCCCCCCGGCACGGCGCCCGGCGCGGCACTAGACGGTGAAGACGATCTTCCCGAACAGATCGCCCTCGGCCAACCGACGGAAACCAGCCACGGCCTCGGTCAGCGGCAGCACGGTGTCGATCACCGGCCGCACGCCGGCTTGCGCGCACAGCCGGAGCAGGCCCGCGAGTTCGTCCCGGTCGCCCATCGTGGAGCCGACCACGCGCAGTTCGTTGAAGAAGATCCGGGTCAGTTCGGCGGCGGCCGGCCGGTCGCCGGAGGTGGCCCCGGAGATGACGATCGTGCCGCCGGGCTTGAGGCTCTTGATCGAGTGCGACCAGGTGGCCGCCCCGACGGTCTCCATCACCGCGTCGACCCGCTCGGGCAGTCGGGCTCCGGACCCGAAGGCCGCGTCGGCGCCCAGTTCGACCGCACGGGCGCCCTTGGCCTCATCCCGACTGGTCACCCAGATCCGGTAGCCGGCCGCCTTGCCGAGCACCACGAGCGCCGTGGCCACCCCGCCGCCCGCGCCCTGGACCAGCACCGTGCCGCCCGGGCGCACGCCCGAGTTGGTGAACAACATCCGGTAGGCGGTCAGCCAGGCGGTGGGCAGGCAGCAGGCCTGTTCGAAGGACAGCTCGGCGGGCTTGGGCAGCAGGTTCCAGCGCGGTACGGCGACCTTCTCGGCGAAGGTGCCGTGGTGGCGCTCGGTCAGGATGGACCGGGGCTCGTCGGTACCGAGTCCGCCGATCACCGAGTGCACCACCACTTCGTTGCCGTCCTCGTCGAGTCCGGCCGCGTCGCAGCCCAGGATCATCGGGAGCCGGTCCTCGGTGATCCCCACGCCCTTGAGGGTCCACAGGTCGTGGTGGTTGAGCGAGGCGGCCTTGACGGTCACGGTGGTCCACCCCGGCGGCAACCCCCCGTCCTGCCCGGGCTCGGGTCGCTCCCCGAGCCGGAGGCCGGACAGCGGGTCCTGGGCGTCGATGCGCACGGCACTCACGGCAAACATGGGGGCACCCTACTGACGCGAGGGGCCCACCCGGTCGGGCAGGCCCCTCGTGTCGTGGCAGGCCCGCGAACCGCGATCGAGCGTCGGACGGTCGGCGAGGAGCCGTCGGACGGGCATCGGGCGCCGCTGCGCGGACCGCGGCTCAGATCCGCGCCACGCCGTCCCGTCGGGCCGCGTCGGCCACCGCCTTGGTCACCGCCGGCGCCACCCGCGCGTCGAACGGCGAGGGGATCACCTTGTCCGGCGCGAGTTCGTCGGCGACGACCGCGGCCAGCGCCTCGGCGGCGGCCACCTTCATGCCCTCGGTGATCCGCTTGGCGCGCACCGACAGGGCCCCGGCGAACACGCCCGGGAAGGCGAGCACGTTGTTGATCTGGTTCGGGTAGTCGCTGCGCCCGGTGGCCACCACCGCGGCGTACTTGTGGGCGACGTCCGGGTCGATCTCCGGGTTCGGGTTGGCCATCGCGAAGATGATCGCCCGCGGCGCCATCGTGGCCACCACGTCCTCGGGCACCTTGCCCGCGGACACCCCGAGGAAGACGTCGGCGCCGGCCATCGCGACCTCGATGCCGCCCTTGAGGCCGGCCCGGTTGGTCAGTTCGGCGATCGTGCGCTTGATCGGCGTGAGGTCGTCGCGGCCCTCGTGCACGATGCCGCGGCTGTCCACCACGCACAGGTCGCCGATGCCGGCCTCGATCAGGATCTTGGCGATCGCGATGCCCGCGGCGCCCGCGCCGGAGATCACCGCGCGCAGGTCGCCGAGCGTACGGCCGGTCACCGTCGCGGCGTTGCGCAGCGCGGCGAGCGCGACGATCGCGGTGCCGTGCTGGTCGTCGTGGAAGACCGGGATGTCCAGCCGTTCCTGGAGTCGGCGCTCCACCTCGAAGCAGCGCGGGGCGCTGATGTCCTCGAGGTTGATCCCGCCGAAGGAGGGGGCGAGTCGGGCGATGGTGTCCACGAGTTCGTCCACGTCGGTGCACGAGAGCGCGAGCGGCACCGCGTCGATCCCGGCGAACTCCTTGAACAGGATCGCCTTGCCCTCCATCACCGGAAGCGACGCGGCCGGGCCGATGTCGCCCAGACCCAGCACCGCGGTGCCGTCGGTGACCACGGCGACCGTGTTGGACACCCAGGTGTACTCGTGCACCAGTTCCGGGTTTTCCGCGATGGCCGTGCAGACCCGGGCCACCCCGGGGGTGTACGCGAGGGACAGGTCGTCGCGGTTGCGCACCGGGACGGTCGAGCGAACTTCCATCTTTCCGCCGCGGTGCAGGGCGAAGACCGGATCGAGTCCGTTCGTCGCCGTGCTGTCCGTCGGGATGATCTCCGCTGCCACAGGGACCCCTTTGTCGACATTGTCAGTAGTGGTGCAGCTCTCGGATGCGTGATCGCAGGCTGCAGCCTCGGTGAGATCGGCGCTTCGTGCAGCGCCCTTGATCCGGCCGAGGTTACGGGGGTCACCCGTGACGCCGATTTTGACACACCCCCCGAATGGCGATGTGCGGGGGCGATGCAGTCATTACCACCATGTCGTGACGGCGCGTCGGACCCCTTCGCGCAACCGGCCCAGACGCTAGCGCCACGCGCAGTAGGCTGACAGTAACCGCCGCCACATCCGGCCCGATCGACCGTGCGAAGGGCAGTCGTTGGACCTCTCCGCCTACGCCGAGCACGCGGTCCGCCTGGTCAACACCGAGCAGCCGGCGCGCGGCGAGGACGTGTTGCGCTCGCCGGAGGACGTACTGGCGCTGATCGCACCCGTTCGGCGGATCCCACCGCGGGTGACCGACGGCGACGTGACCCGGCTGCGTTCGGTGCGCATCCGGCTGCGCGCGGTCTTCGCCGACGCCGCCGCCGGGCGCGAGGCGGACGCGATCGCCACGCTCAACGGCCTGCTCGCCGAGTTCCCCGTACATCCGCGCCTGACCGGGCACGATGCGAGCCCGTGGCATCTGCACCTGGCGGGCGACGCGGTCGGCGCGGCCGAGGGCTTCGCCGCGATAGCCGGCATGGGACTGGCCGTACAGCTGACCACGCACGGCATCGACCGACTGGGCGTGTGCCAGGCGCCGCCGTGCCGGAACGTGTTCCTGGACCTGTCCGCGAACCGCTCCCGCCGGCACTGTTCGGACCGGTGCTCCTCGCGCGCCAATGTCGCGCTGTACCGCGCCCGACGCCGGGCCCACGAGCCGCGGCCGGAGCGACATACCTGACATTTGCGGGTTGGCGCGCGGCGCACTGTGGCACATGTACATGGACGGCTCGATCTCGCAGTGCGAAATTACCAAAGTCGGGTACACTACGTACTCGTCAAATCACATATCGTGACGTACCGTCGGGTAGAAGCCGCCCCGGTCGTTCCGGCTCACGTTCCCGCATCGATGACGACAGTTGTCGGCCGGCGCGGTAGCGTCGCTGGGGTTCCCCCCGACATCGGTGGTGATCGCCCGGCGGCGGCCACCCACAGCAGCACCTTGGAGGTGAGGGTGTCCCAGCGATCCGCACACACGGCGGACGAAGCCGGCACCGGACAGCGTGACTTCGTCGAGGTCCGACTGCCTGCCGAAGGTGCCTATCTCTCCGTCCTGCGCACCGCGACGGCGGGCCTCGCGGCCCGTCTCGACTTCACCCTGGACGAGATCGAGGATCTGCGCATCGCGGTCGACGAGGCGTGCGCGATGTTGCTCGACCAGGCGGTGGCCGGCGGAGTCCTCTCCTGCGTGTTCAACCTGGTCGGCGACGCGTTGCACGTGACCGTGTCCGCACCGACCACCGACGGTCGAACACCCGCGCGCGACACGTTCGCCTGGACCGTCCTGTCGGCACTCGCCGGCGAGGTGGACGCCACGGTGAGCCAGGACAAGGTGGTCAGCATCAGCCTGCACAAGAAGCGCGGTGGCGGGCCGGAGCAGACGTGAGCAGTGGTGTTGAAGGCGCGGCCAACGAACCGCAGCCGAGCGCGGCCTCACCCGACGAGGCCGCCGGGCGCGGCCGAGGGGAGGGTGAGGGCATGGTGAGCGACGCGAGTATGACGATGGACGGTGGCGTCGAGGCGGCCGGCCCGGACGGTCCGGCGCCGCCCGCCGGCACCGGGGGCCCGGGTCACGCGGTGCCGAACCGGCGGCGCGCCGGTTCCGAACGCCACGCCCACGACCGGGAGATCGCGCGCGGCCTGTTCGCGCAGCTCGCGCAGTTGGAATCGGATCCGCCCGCGCGGGCCGCGGTGCGCGACCGGCTGGTGGAGATGCACCTGCCGCTGGTCGAGCACCTGGCCCGGCGGTTCCGCAATCGCGGCGAGCCGTTGGACGACCTGATCCAGGTGGCCACGATCGGCCTGATCAAGTCGGTCGACCGGTTCGACTCCGAGCGCGGCGTGGAGTTCTCGACGTACGCGACGCCGACCATCGTCGGCGAGATCAAGCGGCACTTCCGGGACAAGGGCTGGGCGGTGCGGGTGCCGCGCCGGCTCCAGGAACTGCGGCTCGCGTTGACCTCGGCCACCGCCGAGCTCTCCCAGCGCAACGGCCGCTCCCCCACGGTGGCCGAACTGGCCGTACAACTCGGGATCTCCGAGGAGGAGGTGCTGGAGGGCCTGGAATCGGCGAACGCCTACAGCACCCTCTCGCTCGACGTCCCGGACACCGACGACGACTCCCCGGCGGTGGCCGACACGCTCGGCGCCGAGGACGACGCGCTGGAGGGGGTCGAATACCGCGAGTCGCTCAAGCCGCTCCTGGAGCAACTGCCGCCGCGCGAGAAGAAGATCCTGCTGCTGCGCTTCTTCGGCAACATGACGCAGTCGCAGATCGCCCAGGAGGTCGGCATCTCGCAGATGCACGTCTCGCGACTGCTCGCGCGCACCCTCGCGCAACTGCGCGAGCGCTTGCTCGTCGAGGAGTAGCCCGCGGCGCACCCCGAGCCGAACCTGACCCGAGCACGGCGGCGGGGGGGGGGGCCCGCCCCCCCCCGGCCGCCCCCCCCCCCCCCCCCCCCCCCCCCCCCCCCCCCCCCCCCCCCCCCCCCCCCGGGGGCCCCCCCCCCCCCCCCCGGGGCCGGGCCCCGCCGCCGTCGTCCGCTCAGGCCCCGCGAGTCCGGTGCCGCGCCTCGAGCGCGTTGTACATGCTCGGTGTGGCGAGGAAGCCGATGGTGGCCGCGCCCACGATCATGGTCAGGATGCCGATCGCCGACTGGTCGGCCTTGATCAGATACCAACCCATGCCGACCACGATCAGATTGGCCGTGATCGCCGGCGACCTGCTCCAGCGCCGACCGCGCAACATGCCGACGAGCACGGCGACTATCCCGGCGGCCAGGATCAGCAGATAGATCCCGATCGCGACACCCTCCGACGAGTTGCTCGGATGGCCGAACTCGCTGCGGAAGGTCAGGTAAAGGGAGTACCCGAGGAGTGCGAACGCCTCCACACCGACCACCGCGGTGCAGATGCGCCAGGTGCGGGGGAGGGCCCCGGCGGGGTCCGACTGGTCCTGGGCGGATGGGCTCTCGGTCACCACACGACTGTAACCGGGGCCCGGACCGGCCCCGGCCACGGGCGGGCTACCGGCCGGTAGATACGTCGATACGCTGTCGTCCATGCGCGCCCTTCTCGTCGTCAACCCCAACGCCACGACCACCAGTGAGCGGACCCGGGACGTGCTGGCGCACGCGCTCGCCGGCGACCTCAAGCTCGACGTGGTCGGCACCGAGCACCGCGGCCACGCCGCCGAGCTGGCCCGACAGGCCGCGGACGACGGCCTCGACCTGGTGATCGCGCTCGGCGGCGACGGCACGGTCAACGAGGTGGTCAACGGTCTGCTCGTGGCCGGACCCGCCCCCTCGCTGCCCGCGGTGGCGGTGGTGCCGGGCGGCAGTACCAACGTCTTCGCCCGCTCGCTCGGGATGCCCAACGAGCCGGTCGAGGCGACCGGCATGCTGATAGAGGCGCTGCGCGCGGGGCGCAGTCGGGAGATCGGCCTGGGGCTGGCCGACGAGCGCTGGTTCCTGTTCTGCGCCGGGTTGGGTTTCGACGCGGAGGTGGTCGGCCGGGTCGAGCGGCACCGGGCCGGCGGCCGGCGGGCCACCCACGGGTTGTACGTGCGTTCGGCGGTGAGCCGCTTCGTCGGCGGTCGCGCCGCGCGCCGGCACGGGCCGCTCACCCTGGAGGTCCCGGGCCGCGACCCGATCGAGGGAATCTCCATGGGCATAGTGCAGAACACGGTGCCGTGGACGTTTTTGCGCAACCGGCCGCTGAATCCGTGTCCACAAGCGTCATATGACACCGGATTGGACCTCTTCGCGCTCACTCGGATGTCAACACTGCCCACATTGCGCCATCTGGCCCAGATGCTGGCCGCGACAGGTAATGCTCCACATGGGCGTCACGTCGTGTCCCTGCACGACTGCGATGCGTTCACTCTTCGGGCTGAAGAACCTGTTTCCCTTCAGGTCGATGGGGACCATCTGGGAGAACATCGGAGTGTGACCTTCCGGGGGGTTCCCCGTGCACTGCGTGTGATTGTGTGAGTGGAAGGGCCTTTTGGCCTTTCACTCGAACGCAAATACCGGGTTCACCCCTTCGATGTAGTGGTGTGACCTAGTCGACACCGATGATTTAAAAAATCCTGGCCCAAGGGGGTTGTATCGGCGGCCCAGGTTTGTAAGGCTCTACGAGGCGGCAGGGACGTGGCCGAAAGGTCATCTTCACCGCCCGAATCCACTGCCAAACCTGGGGACCGACTTCGTCGGCCCCATGCTTGTCGGGGGGTTCGTGAAAGCGTTCACATTCACAAGCCACAGCGGGGCCGGAAGCCCCCGCTGACCCACGAGGAGTTGGACCGCATGGACTGGCGCCACGTTGCTGCCTGCCGTGACGAAGACCCGGAGCTGTTCTTCCCGATCGGCAACACCGGTCCCGCTCTGCTTCAGATCGAGGAGGCGAAGGCGGTCTGCCGCCGTTGCCCCGTGATGGAGCAGTGCCTGGGCTGGGCTCTCGAGTCCGGTCAGGACGCGGGTGTGTGGGGCGGTCTGAGCGAGGACGAGCGTCGCGCTCTCAAGCGCCGCGCCGCCCGCAACCGCGCCCGCGCCTCCGCCTGATCACCACGAAGGCTGAACACTCCGGAGACTGAATCACCGGAAACCGAAGCTTTACCAGCAGTTGCCCCGTCAGGGTCCGGTCGGACCAAGGCGGGGCAACTGCTTTTCCCGGCGGGGCCGTTGTCCCGGTATTCGCCCGGTCGGCGGAATTCGGCCGGACCGCACGCGAATTCGCCCGCCGCGCGCGTTTTCGATCAGCGGCGCTGGCGCAGTTGCAGGTCCAGGGTGACGATCGTGCCGCCGGCCGGATTGGCCACCATGTCGAAGCGGCCCGCGAGTTCGCTGCCGACCAGGGTGCGGACGATCTGTAGACCGAGATTTCCGGACACCTGCGGATCGAAGTCGGCGGGCAGTCCGATCCCGTCGTCGGTGACGGTGATCAGCAGGCGTTCCGCACGCCGTTCGGCGTGTACCTCCAAGGTGCCGACCCGGCCGGTGGCGCCCTGATCCTCGAACGCGTGCTCCAGGGCGTTCTGCAACAACTCGGTGAGCACCATCGCCAGCGGGGTCGCGGTCTCCGCGATCAGTTCGCCGAAATTGCCGTGGCGGGCGGTGCGTACCCGGATCGAGGACGCGGCCACCTCGGTGACCATGGACAACACCCGGTCGGCGATCTCGTCGAAGTCCACCCGCTCGTCCAGCGTCTGGGACAACGTCTCGTGCACGATCGCGATCGAGCCGACCCGGCGGACCGCCTCCTCGAGCGCGGCCCGGGCCTGCGGCGCGTCCATCCTTCGGGCCTGCAGGCGCAGCAGCGCGGCCACCGTCTGCAGGTTGTTCTTCACCCGGTGGTGGATCTCCCGGATGGTGGCGTCCTTGGTGATCAGCTCGCGCTCGCGGCGGCGCAGTTCGGTCACATCGCGCAGCAGCATGATCGCGCCGATCCGCTGACCGCGCGGCTTGAGCGGGATCGCGCGCAGCTGTACCACCGCGGCGGGCGTCTCCACCTCGGTCTCGCGCGGCGCCCAGCCGCTGGCCACCGCGGAGATCGCCTCGTCGACCGGGCCCTCGTGCGGGGCGAGTTCGGCGGTGATCCGGCCCAGGTGGCAGCCGACCAGGTCGGTGCTCAGGCCGAGCCGATGGTAGGCGGAGAGCGCGTTGGGGCTCGCGTACTGCACGATGCCGTCCGCGTCGAGCCGGATCAGGCCGTCGCCCACGCGCGGCGAGGCGTCCATGTCGAGCAGTTCGCCGGCATGCGGAAACGTCCCTGCGGCGATCATCTGCGCGAGGTCCGCGGCGCTTTGCAGGTAGGTCAGTTCCAGCCGGCTCGGGGTGCGCGCGGTGAGCAGGTTGGTGTTGCGCGCGATCACGCCGATCACCCGGCCCTCGCGGGAGACCGGGATCGCCTCGACCCGTACCGGTACGTCGTCGCGCCATTCCGGATCGCCCTCGCGCACGATCCGGCCCTCGTCCAGGGCCGCGTCCAGCATCGGCCGCCGGCCGCGCGGGACGAAGTCGCCGACCAGGTCGTCCTGATGCGAGGTGGCGCCGGTGTTGGGCCGCATCTGGGCGACCGCGACGTACTGCCCATCGCCGGTGGGCACCCACAACACCAGGTCGGCGAAGGACAGGTCGGCGAGCAGTTGCCACTCGGACACCAGCAGGTGCAGCCACTCCAGATCGGCGGCGGGCAGCGTGCCGTGGCGGCGGACGAGATCGTTCATGGAGGGCACACGCGCAGCGTACTTTCCGACCGGCCTGCGATCCTGGCCGCCCCACTCCGGCGCACCTGTGAGGTTTCGATGTCCACCGAATCGCCCACGTCCCGGCCGGCCCTCGGCGGCGGCGGTCACCCGCTCGACTGGTTGGACCTGCGCGAGAAGGAACGGGTGGCGGCAGGACTGCGCCGCCGGTTGCGCCCGCGCGAGGCGAGTGCGACCGCATTGGATCTGGCCGGAAACGACTACCTGGGGCTGACCCGGGACGAGCGGGTGATCGAGGCGACGGTGGCCGCGGTGCGCACCTGGGGCGCCGGCTCGACCGGTTCCCGACTGGTGACCGGATCCACCGCGCTGCACGCCGAGTTGGAGGCCGAGTTGGCCGAGCACACCGGTGCCGAGGCGGCGCTGGTCTTCTCCTCCGGCTACCTGGCCAATCTCGGCGTGATCGCGGGCCTGGTCGGCAAGGGCGGCCTGGTGGTCTCGGACGCGATCAACCACGCGTCGATCGTGGACGCGTGCCGGCTCTCCCGGGCCCGGGTGGCGATCACCGGGCACCGCGACGTCGAGGCGGTGGCCCGGGTGCTGGCGGAACGGGCCGAGGAACGGGCCCTGGTGGTCGTGGACGCGGTTTTCTCGGTGGACGGGGACATCGCCCCACTCGCCGAGCTTGCGGCCGTCACACGGCGATCTGGCGCCGTCCTGCTCGTGGACGAGGCGCACGGCCTCGGCGTGGTCGGCGCGGGCGGCCGGGGGGCGGTACACGCGGCCGGCCTCGCGGGCGCCGACGACGTGGTGCTGACCGCGACCCTGTCCAAGGCGCTGGGCGCGCAGGGCGGCGCGGTCCTTGGGCCGCGCCGGGTGGTGGAGCATCTGGTCGACGCGGCCCGGCCGTTCATCTTCGACACGGGTCTGGCCCCGGCGAGCGTCGCGGCGGCGCTGGCCGCGCTGCGGATCCTGCGCGCGGAGCCGGGGTTGGCGGACACGGTCCGGGCGAACGCGCGGGCGCTGGCGGCCGGCGTCCGGGAGTCGGGCCTGCGGGTGACGGAGCCGGCGGGCGCGGTGGCCTCGGTGTTGATCGGCGAGCCGCAAGCGGCCTTCGACACGGCGGCGCGGTGTGCGCAGGCGGGCGTCCTGGTCGGCTGCTTCCGCCCGCCGTCCGTGCCGGACGGCATCTCCCGGCTGCGGCTGGCCGCGCGCGCGGACCTGACCTCGGCGGACCTGACCCGCGCTCTGGAGGCACTGCGCTTCGCCACCCTTTGACCCGAAATTCCCGCACACCCTCGGTACATCCTTCGCCACCTTCCTCGGCATTGGTCTAGACAACCAGGATTGGTCTGAACCAAAATGGGCGGCGGCCTCCCGGCCCGCACCGGGAGGCCGCCGAACGTTCGGCCGCGTAGCGGTCCCGCAGGGAAGGAAGGGCACGCGTGGCCGGCATTGGGGCACCTCGCGTGCTTGTGGACGGGAAGCTCGTCGGCCCGACCGAGGTGAGGGTGGAACAGGGCCGGATCACCGGCGTCACCGAGGGCCCCGGCGGCCCCGACGCGGTACGGCTGCCGCACGGCGTGCTCACCCCCGGCCTGATCGACGTACAGCTCAACGGCGCGTTCGGGCACGACTTCGTGGCCGCGGACGCGACCGCGTGGCGCGAGGTGGCCGCGAAGCTCCCGTCGACCGGGGTCACCGCCTTCTGCCCGACCTTCATCACCGGCGACCTGGACACGCTCACCGCGGCGCTCGTGCGCGCCGCCGAGCTGCGCGCCAAATTCGCCGTGGAGCCGATCGCGCGCGACCTGGGCGTGCACCTGGAGGGGCCGTTCCTGTCCCCCGCCCGGGTCGGCACCCACCCGCCGCAGTACCTCCGCGAGCCCACCCCGGAGCTGGTCGACCGACTGCTCCTGGACGACGCGGTCCGCGAGGCGCTGACCCTGATCACACTGGCGCCGGAACTACCCGGTGCGCTCGACGCCATTCGGCGCATCGTCGCCACGGGGATCCGAGTCTCGGCCGGACACACGGACGCGACCGCCGCCGAGATGTCCGCCGCCGCGGACGCGGGCGCGACCATGGTCACCCACCTGTTCAACGCACAACGCGGCCTCGGCCACCGCGAACCGGGCGTGGTCGGCGCGGCCCTGAGCGACCCGCGCCTGACCCCCGGCCTGATCGCCGACCTGCACCACGTGGTCGGCCCGGTCTGCTCCCTGGTCCTGCGCGTGGCCGGCGAACGCACCGCGCTGGTCACCGACGCGATGGCCGCGGCAGGCATGCCCCCGGGCCGCTACCGCCTGGGCGACGTGGACGTGACCCTGGTCGAAGGCGACGTCCCCCGAAACCCCGACGGCACGATCGCCGGCTCGGCGCTGACCCTGGACCAGGCCGTCCGCAACCTGATCGGCCTGGCCAACCCCCCGGCCAAGGTCCTCACCTCGGCCACCAAGGTCCCGGCCGACGCCCTGGGCCGCAAAGACCTGGGCCGAATCACGGCAGGCGCGGCAGCGGACCTGGTGTGGTGGAGCGACGACTGGCAGGTCCTGAAGACCTGGGTCGGCGGCGTGGTCGCCTACGAGGCAGCGGGGGCCTGAGCCCGACCCGAGCGACGCACCGCCATCAGGCCGGGAGCCGCAAGCCGAGCAAGCGGATGGGCCCGAGTCGCGCTCACCGCCGTCCGCCGAACCCGAGTCGCGAGCGAAGCCCGATCAACCACCCCGGAAGGGCTGCGAGGCCGGACCAGACCGCCCCGCAGCCCCTGAAACCCCAGCCATCACGCCAAAAGCAACGGGTGGAGCGGGCGGGTACACATCCCGACCCGACCAAAACGCAACGGCAAGGTGCACACCCGAGCCTGCCGCAGCCACAAAGCCCCGGTCCCCCGGACCCATCAGGGCCATGTGGCCACGAGCATCGAACCCACGCGCGGAGCTACCGCGTCTCCGTCACCTTCGCGAGCGCCCTGGGCGCATCCGGGTCCAGCCCCCGCGCCATGGTGACCTCGTACGCCAACAGCTGCAGCGGGATGATCTCCAGGATCGGCTGCACCTCCTCGGCCACGCCCTCCGGCAGGACGAAGCCCGCCGACGCCCGGCCGACCTGGTCCGCCGTGCCGATCACCATCAGGTCCGCACCGCGACCGCGCAGCCGGTCCAGGACCGGCTGGAGCGCGTCGCCGCCCTTGCCGTCGGGGACGACCGCGATCACCGGGCTGACGTTGTCGACCATGGCCAACGGACCGTGCAGCAGGTCCGCGCCGGAGAACGGCTGGGCCGGGATGTAGCTGGTCTCCATGATCTTGAGCGCCGCCTCGCGCGCCGTCGGGTAGCCGTAGCCGCGCGAGGTGATCACCAGCCGCTGGGCGAACCGGTAGCGCTGGGCCAGTTCGGCGACCTCCGCGCCGCGGTCCAGGATGTCCTGGGCCAGCGCGGGCAGCAGGTCGGCGGGCGAGGTGTCGCCGCCGCGCAGGCCCTCGACGAACAGGTACAGGGCGAGCAGTTCCGCGGTGTACGTCTTGGTCGCGGGCAGCGCCTTCTCCGGGCCGGCCAGCACGTCGATGTGGAACTCGGAGACCGCGGCGAGCGCCGAGCGCGGGTTGTTGGTCACCGCGAGGGTGATCGCGCCGGCCTTGCGGGCCGCCTCGGTCGAGGCCACCAGGTCGGGCGAGCCGCCGGACTGCGAGACGGTGATCACCAGGCAGTCGGTCAGGTCGGGCTCGGCGCCGTACGCCGTGGTGGTCGACATCGAGGTGAGCCCGGCGGGCTTGCCCAGCAATACCTCGATCAGATACTTCGCGTACAGCGCCGCGTTGTCGCTGGTGCCGCGCGCGGTCAGCAGTACGAACCGCGGGTTGCGCGCGGCGATCTCGGTCGCGACGGCCCGGATCGCGGGCGCGCCCTCGGCCAGGATCCGGCGCAGCACGGCAGGCTGCTCCGCCATCTCGGCGGACATGATGGTGCCCCGGTCGGGTGCCGAGACGTCACGGTCGTCGGTGGCGGACATGGTGCGGCCTTCCGTTGATTCCATGTGCTGTTGCACAGTGTCCGGTTTCCCGGTGTCGAGCAGGTTCACCAGGACCGGACGCCGCGTGTCGTACGGATTCACAGTCGTACGGACGCGCCGTCCGGTCCCCGGATCGGGCCGAGTCACAGACCCTCAGGCCAGCCGGCGGCCGGTCAGGATCTCCGCCGCGGCGATTCCGCAGACGGTGGCCGCGCCGTGCGTGGCGAGATGGGCGGCGCCCGGAGTGGCAGCTCCGGGGATGCCCATCTCGACCACGACGGCGTCCGGCCGCGCGGCGAGCAGGCCCGCCACGATCTCGGTCGCCCAGGCGTGGTGGTCCAGGTTGCGCACCACCAGCACCAGCGGACGTTCGGCCGCCGCCCGCAGCACGTCCTCGACGAGTTGCGGCTCGGCGGCCCGGGCGCGGGTGACCGTGGTCCCGGGCAGCGCGTCCGCCAGTACGGGGGCCAGGCCCCACGGGGTCTGCTCGCCGACCGCGATATTGGCGGTGGGCGACAACTCCACGACATGCGCCGGCCGGTCGATCGGCGTCACCGTACCGGTCACCCGGACCGCACGCCGGGCCGCGTCCAAGCCGAGCGCGTAGTCCACCGGTTCGGCCGCGCCCACCTTGGCCCACGCGGCCAGTGCGTGCACCCGCCCGGCCGCGTCGGCCAACCGCTCCTCGCTCAGCCGGCCCTCGCGGACCGCGTCCACCAGCGCGTCGCGCAGGTGCAGCACGGTGTCCTCGTCGCACAGCCCGCCGCCCACGCACACCGCGTCGACGCCGGCCGCGATCGCCCGGACCGTGCCGTCGGCGATGCCGTAGGTGTCGGCTATCGCGCCCATCTCGATCGCGTCGGTGACGATCAGGCCGGTGTAGCCCAGTTCCTCGCGCAGCAGCCCGGTCATGATCTTCCGGGAGAGCGTCGCGGGCAGCTCGGTGTCGTAGGCGGGCAGCAGGATGTGCGCGCTCATGATCGCCTTGGTGCCGGCCGCGATGCTCGCGTGGAACGGCACCAGCTCACGCGTGGCCAGCGTCTCGCGCGAGACGTCCACGAGCGGCAGGCCGTGGTGCGAGTCGATCGCGGTGTCGCCGTGGCCGGGGAAGTGCTTGACGCACGCGGCCACGCCCGCCGACTGCAATCCGCGTACATAGGCCGCAGTGTGCCGGGCGACCAGCTCGGGCTCGGCCCCGAAGGCCCGCACGCCGATGATCGGGTTGTCCGGGTTGGAGTTGACGTCGGCCGACGGCGCCCAGTTGAGGTTGACCCCGCAGGCGGCCAACTCGCGACCGAGGCCGCGCGCGACCGCCTCGGTGGTCGCGGTGTCGTCCACCACGCCCAGGGCCAGGTTGCCCGGCCAACGGCTGCCGGTGTTGACGTGGATGCGGGTGACATCGCCGCCCTCCTCGTCGATCGCCACGACCAGGTCCGGGTTCTCCCGGCGCAGTTCCTCGGTCAGCGCGGTGACCTGCTCGGGGGTCGCGATGTTGCGACCGAACAGGCCCACCGAGCCCAGCCCGGCGGCGATCTGCCCGCGCACCCACTCGGGCGCGGTCAGCCCGTCGAATCCGGGCTGCAGGACGGCGAGCGCGAGCCGCTCGATACGTTCGGACATCGTCGATCAGCCCTTTACCGCGCCGGAGGTGAGACCGCCGGTGACCTTGCCCTGCAACACCAGGAAGATCGCAAGTACCGGAAGCATGAACAGGGTCGAGGCGGCCATGATGGCGCCCCAGTCGATGGTCAGCCCGTTGCTGAACGAGTTGAGCCAGGTCGGCAGGGTCTTCTGCTCCGGCTTGTTCAGCAGCAGCGCGTTGGCGAACGCGAACTCGTTCCACGCGGTGATGAAGCCGAACAGCGACGTGGAGAGCAGACCCGGGGCGAGCAGCGGGAAGACGATCTTGCGGAACGCGGTGAAGCGTGAACAGCCGTCCACCCGGGCGGCCTCTTCCAGCTCGACCGGGATGCCGCCGAGGAAGCCGCGCAGGGTCACGATCGAGAACGGGAGGGTCATCACGAAGTAGATCGCGGTGAGCATCGGCAGCGAGTCGAGCAGGTCGTTGTCGCGCGCGATCAGGTACATCGGGATCATCAGCGCTTCCCACGGCGCCATCTGCGCGATGAACACCATCAGGATGAAGGGCGCCCGGCCCTTCCACTGCATGCGCGCCACCGCGAATGCCGCGAAGCACGCGACGACCAACGCCAGGAGGACACCGCAGCCCGCAACGAGCAGGCTATTGCGCCAGTAGTCCCAGAAGTGCGGTGTGTTGATCGCGGTGTCGAAGTTGTGGAACGAGATGGAACTCGGCAGGAACTTCGGCGTCCTGGTCTGGATGTCCTTGGCCGGCTTGAACGCGGTGAGGACCATCCAGTAGACCGGGAAGATCGACACGGCGAAGACCAGCAGCGCCGCGATATTGAGCGGAATCCGCTTCAGGGTGCGCGCCTTCACTTGTCGGCCTCCCGCTCCTGCTTGAACATCTGACGGAAGTAGAAGACGAGCATCACCACGAGGATCAGCACGGTGATCGTGGAGATCGCGCCGGCCATGTCGAACAACTTGAGCGACATGCCCTGCTGGTACGCGTACACGGGAAGGGTGCGCACGTCGTTGATCGGTCCGTTCTCGCCGGCGATCGCCCAGATCTGGGCGAACGACTTGAAGATCCAGATCACTTCGAGCGAGGCCACCAGCGCGAAGATCGGGCGCAGGATCGGGAAGGTGATCGAGCGGAAGATCCGCACCGGGCCCGCGCCGTCGAGCCGGGCCGACTCGTAGACGTCGGTGGACACGGTGGTCAGACCGGCGTACAGGGTCAGCGTCGCGAACGGGATCGACTGCCACACGATGAGCAGGGTCACCACCACCAGCGTGGAGGTGCCGTGCGCGAACCAGGTGTAGCCGTCGTAGTCGAAGCCGAGCTTGACCAGCGCCCAGTTGACCACACCGTTGTCCGAGCGGAAGAGCCACTTGAAGATCGTGGTGGCCGCGATCACCGGGGTCGCCCACGCGGCGATCAGGCCGATCAGCATCACGATGCGCATGGTCTTGCCGAGCTTCATCAGCATCAGCGCGCACAGCGTGGAGATCACCATGACCGCGATCACGTTGACGGCGGTGAAGTAGAAGGTCCGCCGGGTGACGTCCCAGAACTCGCTGTCCTTGAGGACGGTCTGGTAGTTCTCCCAGCCGACGTAGTCGGCCGATCGGGAGATCAGCTGCTTGAAGCGGTAATGCTGGAACGACAACATGACGTTCCGGACCACCGGATAGAACAGCAGGAAGGCGATCCCGAGGATCGATGGCGCGACAAGAAGGTATGGGGTGACCATCTTGACGATCCCCGACTTGCGTGGGGGCTTCGTTGCGCGTCTGGCACCCGTCGGTGACTGGTTGCGCGGGGGCTGCGTAGGTGTCGCGACCACCGCATCTGCCTTGGAGGCTGACACAGCTGCCTTCCCGTTGTTCGGTGTCGGGGGTCTGGGGCGGCGGTCCGTCCGGCCCGGTGGCGGGACGTGCCGAGGGCGCGGAGCCGGCGACGGGGGTCCGCCGGCGGGCCGCGCCGGGTGGGCCGGGCCGGTCCCGCCGCGAGGGATGACCCCGCGGCGGGAGCCGGTCGTTCGGCCCGACTGCGCTGCGCCCGATCCGGTCGTCGGTTCGGGCGCGCGCGTCACGTCAGTTCTTGGTGTTCAGCGTCTTCTCGATGGACGCGTTGGCTTCCTTGCCGGCGCCGGCCGCGTCGCCGCCGGTCATCACCTTGGTGAGGTACGCCTTGATCGGGTTGTTCTCCTCGACGGAGGCCCAGTTCGGCGAGTTGGGGGTGGCGAAGCCGTTCTTCGCGCCCTCCATCATCGCCGCGCCACCCGGGTCGGCCGTGACGGCCGAGCCGAGCGTGGTCTTGTTCGGGAGCTGCTTGGTCGCCTGCGCGAGCTTGGTCTGCCACTCGTCGCTGTTGATCAGCTTGATGACGTCGTAGGCCAGGTCCTGGTTCTTCGACGCCTCGGGGATCATCAGGTCGGAGCCGCCGGTGAGGGCGGCGCCGGCCTTGCTCGCGTCCTTGCCCGGGATCGGGAAGAAGCCGAACTTGTCCTTCAGGGCCGGGTTGGACTTGATGATCGTCTCGGCCTCGCCGGGAACGGCGATGAACTGGGCGATCTTGCCGCCGTCGGCCGCGACGACCTCGGGCTGGGTCTTCTCGTCGCCGTCCTTGGCCGCCTTGCCCAGGGCCTGGAGCTCCTTGTAGAAGCCCGACGCGGCCACGGCGGGGGCGCCGTCCAGGTTGGCCTTCCACGAGCTGCCGGCCTTGGTCGCGATGTCCGCGCCCTCGTCCTTGAGCAGGCCCGCGTAGAAGTACCAGTTCTGACCCGGCAGGTAGATGCCCTGCTGGTCGCCGGTGTTGAGCTTCTTGGTGGTCTCGATCCACTCGGCGCGGGTCTTCGGCGGCTGGACCGAAGCCTTGGCGAACAGGTCCTTGTTGTAGACCACGACCCGGTTGGCGGCGTAGAACGGGATGCCGTAGGTCTTGCCGTCCACCTTGCCCGGGTCGGACAGGCCGGTCAGCCAGTCCTTGCCGCCGAGGTCGGAGACCTTGGAGCTGAGGTCCTTGAGCCCACCCGAGGCGCCGTACTGGGCGATCTGGGTGTTGCCCGCCTCGATGACGTCGGGGGCGTCGTTGCTGGCGAGGGCGCCGGTGATCTTCTGCCCGATGCCGTTCCACTGCTGGATCTGCACGTCCAGCTTGGCGCCCGGGTGGTCCCCTTCGAACTTCGTCTTCAGCGCGGCGATGTAGTCGTCGGGGGCGGAACCCTTCATCAGCCAGACGCGGACCGTCTTGCCGCTCGCATTGCCGGCCGGCGCGCTCGCGCCCGGCGCCTTGGTTTCCTTCTTGTTGTCATCGCTGCTGCTGTCGGACCCACAGGCGGCAACACCGGTCAGCGCCGCCGCGACACCGGCCGCGACGAGAAGACGACGCTTCACTACATCCTCCTCAGGATGTCGGGCACCGCAGTTCGGTATGGAGTTGTCGCTGTTTCCCCGTCGGATCCGTGAAGGTGCGCGGATCGACCGAGTCCCCCACTGGGGAGGGGACTCGAAATGGGAAAACACCGACGCACCAGGGACGAGGGTTGCGCGGTGACCATCAATGGTTTAGACCATTTCGGAGGTTGGCATAGACCAATTGGGGTGTCAAGGTTCCGTAGACGGCGAACCCGCGCCGTTATCGGACCGACATCCGCGCTCCTGGTCCTGGGGGGATCGGTGGTCGTGCCACGATGGGGACCGAACGTGTCAGGAGGGCACCGGTGACGGCGGAACACGCGATCACAACCGCGGCGGACAGTGCGACGGCAGGAGGCGACCCCGGCCTCGAACCGAGCGCACGCGTGCCCAAGTACTACCGCCTCAAGCGCCATCTTCAGGAGCTGACCAACACCCAGCCACCGGGCACGCCCGTGCCACCCGAGCGAACCCTCGCGGCGCAGTTCGACATCTCCCGCACCACCGTGCGCCAGGCCCTCCAGGAGCTGGTGATCGAGGGCCGGTTGGAGCGTGCCCAGGGGCGGGGCACCTTCGTCGCCAAGCCCAAGGTCGCACAGAGCCTCCAGTTGACGTCGTACACCGAGGACATGCAGGCCCAGGGCCTGGAGCCGACCTCTCGGCTGATCGAGATCGGCTACATCACGTGTGACGACCACCTCGCCGAGCGGCTGGCCATCCGGCCCGGCAACCGGGTCCTGCGGATAGAGCGCCTGCGGCTGGCCAACTCCGAGCCGATGGCGATCGAGACCACTCACCTTTCCACCAAGCGCTTCCCGGGGTTGCGCAAGCACCTGGCCAAGCACAACTCGCTGTATCGGGCCCTGTCGGCCGGCTTCGACGTCCACCTGGCCGAGGCCGAGGAGACGATCGAGACCGCGATGGCCACCCCGCGCGAGGCCGGCCTGCTCGGCACCGACGTGGGGCTGCCGCTGCTGCTGCTGTCCCGACACAGCTTCGACACCGACGGCGAACCGGTGGAGTGGGTCCGCTCGGTCTACCGGGGCGACCGGTACAAGTTCGTCGCCCGGCTGCGTCGTCCCCAGGAGTGAACCGGGCCGCGCCCCGATCCACCCTCACGGTCCACCGCATGCCATCGGCCGGGTGCCCCGGGTCGCCCCGGACCACCCGGCCGATGGCCGGAGGATTGCCGTTCGCTCCTACAGCCCCGTGCAGCGGGCCGCTGGTTCGGCGAGTCGCACCGCCCCGCCGGGCCGTACGCTCACCGCTTCCATGGTCCCTCGGGTCCGCGCCGCCGCCAGGGGCCACAGGTCCACAATCGGCGGGCCGAAGGTCCCGGGGGGTGACTTCGGGCCCGGTCGAGCCCACGACGGCCTGATCCGACGGGGGCCCGAAGGCACGCCCTACTCTGAACGGTCATGAGCATTCTCGTGGTGACCGGTACCGACACCGGCGTGGGCAAGACGATCGTCACGGCGGCCGTCGCGGCCATCGCGGCCGTGCGCGGTGGCACCGTGGCGGTGGTCAAGCCGTCCCAGACGGGCGTGGCGCCGGACGAGCCGGGCGACCTCGCGGATGTGCGCCGCCTGGCCGGGGTGACCGACCTGCACGAATACTCGCGCTATCCCGACCCGCTCTCCCCCGCCGCCGCCTCCCGCGTCTCCGGCCTGCCGCCGGTGGACCTCTACGGCGTCGCCGACCGGGTCCGCGCGCTGGCCGAGACGACCGACCTGGTGATCGTCGAGGGCGCGGGCGGCCTGCTCGTGCGCTTCGACGACGAGGGCACCACGATCGCCGACCTCGCCCACGAGCTGAAGGCGGGGGTACTCGTGGTCACCCGCCCCGACCTGGGCACGCTCAACCACACCGCGCTCACCCTGGAGTCGATGGCCCATCGCGGCGTGGACCCGATCGGCGTGGTGATCGGGTCCTGGCCCGCCGCGCCCGACCTGGCGATGCGCTGCAACGTCCGGGATCTGGAGACATTGGCCGCCCGCCCGCTGGCCGGGGTGCTGCCCGCCGGCGCCGGTTCGCTGCATCCGGCCGACTTCCTGCTCACCGCCCGCGCGAGTCTGGCACCGGCCCTGGGCGGTACCTTCGACCCGGCCGCGTTCCGCGCCATACAGGATCCGACCGCGAGGTGAAGCGACATGACGGAAACCCTCGACAGTGACCGTACGCAGACCGTGACCGACGACATCCTGACCGTGGCCCGGCGACAGGTCCTCGACGAGGGCCGCGGCCTGAGCGCCGAGCAGGTGCTGGCCGTACTCACCCTGCCGGACGAGCGGCTGGAGGAGTTGCTCCAGCTCGCGCACGAGGTCCGGGTCCGGCACTGCGGGCCCGAGGTCGAGGTCGAGGGCATCGTGTCGGTCAAGACCGGCGGTTGCCCGGAGGACTGCCACTTCTGCTCGCAGTCCGGGCTGTTCCCCTCCCCGGTCCGGGCCGCCTGGCTGGACATCCCCACGCTGGTGAAGGCGGCCGAGGAGACCGCGGCGACCGGCGCCACCGAGTTCTGCATCGTGGCCGCGGTGCGCGGTCCGGACGCGCGCCTGATGAAGCAGATGCGCGAGGGCGTCGCGGCGATCCGCGAGGTCGTCGACATCAACATCGCCGCCTCGCTCGGCATGCTCACTCAGGAACAGGTCGACGAACTGGCCGAGATGGGCATCCACCGCTACAACCACAACCTGGAGACGGCCAGGTCCTACTTCACCAACGTGGTCACCACGCACACGTGGGAGGAACGCTGGGACACCCTGCGGATGGTGCGCGCGGCAGGCATGGAGGTGTGCTGCGGCGGCATCGTCGGCATGGGCGAATCGGTCGAGCAGCGCGCCGAGTTCGCCGGCCAGCTGGCCGAACTGGAACCGGACGAGGTGCCGCTGAACTTCCTCAACCCGCGCCCGGGCACCCCGTTCGCCGACCAGGAGGTGCTCGCGCCGCGCGAGGCGCTCCGGATCATCGGCGCCTTCCGGCTCGCGCTGCCCCGGACCATCCTGCGCTACGCGGGCGGTCGCGAGATCGCGCTCGGCGACCTGGGCACGCGCGAGGGCCTGCTCGGCGGGATCAACGCGGTGATCGTCGGCAACTACCTGACCACGCTGGGCCGCGGCGCGGACGCCGACCTGGCGCTGCTCGACGAACTGAGCATGCCGGTCAAGGCGCTGAACCAGACCCTGTAGTGCCGCGGGCGGGGCCGCCCCGGCGGCGGCCCCGCCCGACAACCCGGCGGCCGCGCGGACCGGTTGCCGCCGGCACGGCGTCGCGGCGCGCGTGCGCCGCCGGCGGGCCGTACCCGCCGAACGGGCGCGCCGCTCCGGCGGCGGTCCACCCGCGAGCGACCATCGGGGTCTCCCGGGCGGCGTAAACTGGGCGGCTATGAATCCTCCTGGCTCCGCCGCCGCGGCCCGACCCCACGACCAGCTCGCCGCACCCGCAGGCGTCCGCATCCGCCAGGCCCGTCCGGACGAATACGAGGCGGTCGGCGAGGTGACCGTCGCGGGCTACGCGGGTCTGCTCGCCGCCGACCGGCACTACGTCGACGACCTGCGCAAGGCCGCGCACCGCGCGGACAACGCCGAACTCCTCGTGGCCGTGGACGAGCACACCGGGGAGATCCTGGGCACCGTCTCGTTCGTGCTGCCCGGCAGCGCCTACGCCGAGGTCTCCCGCGAGGGCGAAGGCGAGTTCCGGATGCTGGCGGTCACCCCCGCCGCACGCGGGCGCGGCATCGGCGAGGCACTGGTCGAGGCGTGCCTCGAACGCGCCCGCAAGTACCACTTCACCGCCGTCGCGATCTCCACCGTGTGGGACATGCGGGCGGCGCATCGCCTCTACGCCCGCATGGGCTTCCACCGCGCACCCGAGCGCGACTGGTGGCCGGTGCCCGAGGTGGAACTGTTCTGCTACCTCAAGGACCTCCGCGAGCCGGCGCAGCCGTAACCTACGCCCGTGAGCACACGTACGACCTTCTGCGACCACTGCGGCGACCCGTTGTCCGGCCCCGCACACGAAACCTGCGCACGCCGCCGCGAACTCGAACCCCCGCGCTACTGCGCCGAGTGTCGCCGCCGCATGACGGTGCAGGTGACCCCACGGGGCTGGACGGCCAAGTGCGTGGAACACGGGATGCGCACGTCGCCCTGAAGGGCCGCGCCGTGCCGTGGGCCTCGGGGCCCGACCGGAACGCCCCGAGGCCCCCGAGACTCCAGCCGCCGAACGGGAGGCAACGGGAGGAGCAAGTGGAGCGGGTGGGTAAACCGATCACGCCCGACCCGGGTGCTCCACCTCGACCACGGTCTCCTCGACCGACACCCGCTGCGCGTCCACCTCGACACGCACCAGTTTGATCCGCTCCAGCACCTTGGAACGCAGTTCCGAAGGCACCTCGTCGCGCCCGCAGCAGCGGTGCACGAGTTCCTTCACCTGTTGTTCGAGGCCGTACTTGTCCAGGCACGGCGAGCACTCGTCGAGGTGGGTGCGGATGCTCGTGCAGTCCGCGTCCGCCAGCTCGTTGTCGATGTACTCGTAGAGGTGCCCGAGGATCTCGGCGCAGTCCACCTCGTGGTGGTCACCGCAGCTCATGAGTCCGAGCCTTTCCGGTCGGTGCCTGCGGGGACGAGGCCGCGCTCGCGTGCGTAGTCGGCCAGCAGATCGCGAAGCTGGCGCCGCCCGCGGTGCAGGCGCGACATCACGGTCCCGATGGGAGTACCCATGATGTCCGCGATCTCCTTGTACGCGAAGCCCTCGACGTCGGCGAGGTAGACCGCGATCCGGAACTCCTCGGGGATGGCCTGGAGGGCCGTCTTCACGTCGGAGTCCGGCAGGTGATCGAGCGCCTGTGCCTCGGCCGAGCGCAGTCCGGTGGACATGTGCGACTCGGCGCGGTGCAGCTGCCAGTCCTCGATCTCCTCCGCATGCGATTCCAGCGGCTGCCGCTGCTTCTTGCGGTAGGAGTTGATGAAGGTGTTGGTCAGGATGCGGTAGAGCCAGGCCTTGAGGTTGGTGCCCTCTTTGAACTGGTGGAACGACGCGTACGCCTTGGCGAACGTCTCCTGGACCAGGTCCTCGGCATCCGCGGGGTTGCGGGTCATCCGCAGCGCCGCCGAATACAACTGATCGAGGAACGGCAGGGCGTCCCGCTCGAACCGCGCGTCTTGCTGCTCCAAGGTCTCCGGTACGAGACCCACCTCCTTCAAGCCAGGAGTCGACGATATCGCCCGAGGCTGGTCGGTGCCCGCACCCCACTCGGGCCAGGCGAGAAACGGTGCCTCGTTTCGGACAACCGAACCGGCGGCCTTGAGCATGGGAGGGACCTCCACTCGTCGACGCTTGACAGTGGTGGGAACACGACGTCGACACGGATCATTCCCGTGCGCTCGCCGCCACCAGCCAATCGCCGACACCCGCTGTGATCAGGGCCAATGCCGCTTCCTGAGTGATCTCGGCACGCCTGGGAACGGCGAATCCGTGGTCCGCGAACGGCACCGCGAGCACCGTCGGACCGTCCGCCGGAAACTCCGGCGGGCCGCCGAACGTGTCCCGTTCGCCCTGTACGACCAGAGTCGGCACACCGGCGCCGAGCAGTTCAGCCAAGCGCGAACGCTCCGGCCGACCGGGTGGATGCAGCGGGAAGGCCAGCGCGACCACACCCGCCACCGCGGTGTCCCCCGCGGTGCGGCAGGCGACCCGCGCACCGGCACTGCGCCCGGAGCCGAACACGGGCAGGCCCTCGGCCGCGTTGCGCCGGGCGATCTCGACGAGCACCGGCCGCCAGCCCGCGTCCAGCGTCTTCGGCGCGGGCGCGAGTCGGCGCCCGGCCACCCGCCACGGCTGCTCGACCAGGGCCACGTGGATCCCGCGCCCGGGCAGCGCCGCGGCGAGCGCGACCAGGTCGCGCGCCTCGATCCCACCGCCCGCACCGTGACTCACCACGAACCACGCACGGGCCGGCCCGACGGCCCGATGCAGGGTCACCCGCGCGAGCCCGACCGGCGTGTCGACGTCGAACACCTCCGGCGCCGCGGCATCGGCCGAACCGACCCGATCAGAAGAGCGTCGCGTCAACGGTGACCTCGTCCTCGGGAATCGCGTCGAGCAGACGCGGCGCGTTGTTGCGCACGTTGTTCACGTCCGTGGAGACCGGACGCGCCGTCATGAACCCGGTGGGCGGCGGCACCAGCAGCCCCCGGATCTCCTCGGGCTCGGTCCACGCCGGGTCCAACCACCCGTCCCACCTGTCCCGGGTCAGCACCAGCGGCATCCGGTGGTGGATCCGGGCGAGTTCGGGATCGGCGTCCAGGGTCAGGATCGTGCACGTCCACAACCAGCCGAGCGGGTCGTCGTCCGGCCGGCTGCGGTCGCGCCACCATTCGTACAGCCCGGCGAAGGCCACCTCGGCGCCGTCCGCCGCGTGGATCCAGTACGGCTGCCTGCGCGAGGCGCCCTTGGGGCCGTCCGGCGCGGTCTGCGGGGTGTGCCATTCGAAGTAGCCGTCGGCCGGCAGCAGACACCGCCGCGCGGCGAACGCCTTCCGGTAGGCGGGCTTCTCGTGCACGGTCTCCGAGCGCGCGTTGATCATCTTGGCGCCCTGGCCCGGGTCCTTGGCCCAGGACGGCACCAGGCCCCATTTGACCGAGCGCAGTTGCCGGGCGGGCGGGCCGCCGGACTCGACCGGGCGTTCCAGGACCGCGTAGACCTGCTTGGTCGGCGCGATGTTCCAGTCGGGTGGGAGTTCGTCCGCGGGGTCGAACCGATCGACCTCGAACAACTCGACGAGGTCCTCGGGGCTCTTGCTGGACGCGTACCGGCCGCACATGGCGTCCAGGGTGCCACGTAGCCGAAGCACATCGGGGGCCGGGCGGCCAAACCACTAGGCTTGGGACGTGATGTCTGCGTTGTGGTCCGCCCCTGTCGCCTCCGCTCCCGTGACCGCCACCGTCGAGGTGCCCGGTTCCAAGTCGGTGACCAACCGCGCCCTGGTGCTGGCCGCGCTCGCCGACGGTCCCGGCCATGTCCGCCGTCCGCTGCGCAGCCGCGACTCGCTGCTGATGGTGGCCGGGCTGCGGGCGCTCGGCGTGGTGATCGAGGACCGCGGCGCGGACTGGTACGTGTTGCCCGGCGGGCTGACCGGCCCGGCGACCGTGGACTGCGGCAACGCGGGCACCGTGATGCGCTTCCTGCCGCCGGTCGCGGCGCTCGCCGACGGGCCGGTGCGCTTCGACGGCGACCCGCGCTCCTACGAGCGCCCGCTGGACGGGGTGATCAACGCGCTGCGCGACCTGGGCACCCGGATCGACGACGAGGGCGAGGCCCGGTTGCCGATGACCGTGCTCGGCGGCGGCAGGGTCGAGGGCGGCGTGGTGCACATCGACGCGTCGAACTCGTCGCAGTTCGTCAGCGCGCTGCTGCTGTCCGGGCCGCGCTTCAACCTCGGCGTCGAGGTCCGGCACACCGGCGGCTCGGTGCCCTCGATGACGCACATCGCGATGACCGTGGACATGCTGCGCGCGGCCGGCGCCCGGGTCGACGACGCCGAGCCGAACGTCTGGCGGGTCGCCCCCGGCGCGCTCCTCGGCCGGGACATGGTGGTCGAGCCGGACCTGTCCAACGCCGGCCCGTTCCTGGCCGCCGCGCTGGTCACCGGCGGCTCGGTGACGGTGCGCGACTGGCCCGAGCACACCACGCAGCCCGGTGACCGGCTGCGCTCGATCTTCACCGAGATGGGCGGCTCGTGCGTGCTCACCCCGGCCGGGCTGACCCTGACCGGCGGCGGCGCGGTGCACGGCATCGAGGCCGACCTGCACGACGTCGGCGAGCTGACCCCGGTGATCGCGGCGGTCGCGGCGCTGGCCGACGGCCCCAGCCGGCTGACCGGCGTGGCCCACCTGCGGCTGCACGAGACCGACCGGCTGGCCGCGCTGGTCAAGGAGATCAACGACCTCGGCGGCGACGTCAACGAGATCCGGGACGGCCTGGAGATCCGGCCACGCCCGCTGCACGGCGGCGTCTTCCACACCTACGACGACCATCGCCTGGCCACCGCCGCGGCGGTGCTGGGCCTGCTGGTCCCGGGGGTGGAGGTGGAGAACGTGGCGACCACCGCGAAGACCCTGCCCGACTTCACCGGCCTGTGGACCCGCATGCTGACCGCGCGACGCGGCTGAGAGGCAAGACCATGGCGGGACTCGGTTCGAACCGACGCAGGGACCTGGACGAGGACGACATCCGGATCCGGCCGGGCAAGCGCGGTTCACGCCCGCGCACCCGCACCAGGCCCAAGCACGAGGACGCCCGCGAAGGCCGGGTGCTGACCGTGGACCGCGGCCGGTACACGTGCCTGCTCCAGGACGAGGACGCGCCGGACCGCTCGATCACCGCGATGAAGGCCCGCGAACTGGGCCGCAAGGGCGTCGTGGTCGGCGACCGGGTGGGCATCGTCGGCGACCTCAGCGGCGAGGACGGCTCGCTGGCCCGGATCGTCCGGGTCGAGGAACGCCGCAGCACGCTGCGCCGCACCGCGGACGACGACGACCCGTACGAGCGGATCATCGTGGCCAACGCCGACCAGCTCGCGATCGTCACCGCGCTGGCCGACCCCGAGCCGCGCCCGCGCCTGATCGACCGCTGCCTGGTCGCGGCCTACGACGCGGGCCTGGAACCGCTGCTGGTGCTGACCAAGGCCGACCTCGCCGCCCCGGACGACCTGCTGGAGATGTACGGCGCGCTCGGCGTCGAGCACGTGGTCACCAAGAGCGCGTCGAACTGGGACCTGGACCCGATCCGGGCCCGCCTGGCGGGCAAGGTCACCGTGTTCGTCGGGCACAGCGGCGTCGGCAAGACCACGCTGGTCAACGAACTGGTGCCGGCGCATCAGCGCGCGGTCGGGCACGTCAACGAGGTGACCGGTCGCGGCCGGCACACCACCACGTCGGCGCTGACCCTGCGCCTGCCGGTCTTCGAGCCGGGCGAGGACCAGGGCTGGGTCGTGGACACCCCCGGTGTGCGCTCGTTCGGGCTCAACCACGTCGACCTCAGCCGGGTGATCAACGCCTTCCCGGACCTGGCGGCCGGCACCGAGGGCTGCCCGCGGGCCTGTTCGCACGACGAGCCGGACTGCGCCCTCGACGCGTGGGTGGCCGCGGGGCACGCCGACCCGGCGCGGCTCTACTCGCTGCGCCGGTTGCTGAGCACGCGCGAGCGGGACGAGGGCGACTGACCGGCGCCGCCGGTTCGGGAGCCGATCATTGGACCGGCGCCTGGCTGTTCTTGACCGTGTCGTGCCAGACCGCCTTGGACCCGGACTCGCCCACCCGCACCACCTGGACCACCGCGAGCACCGCGCCCACCACGGTCAGCACCGCGACGATCGGCACCACGATCGGCGGTATCGTCCGCGGCCGGAAGGTGGCGGCGGCCCGGTGCCGGGCGACGAGCAGCAGGATCAGCGTGATGCCGAGCAGGCCCAGCGTGTACCAGAGCATGTCCTGGCCGCGGTCCACGTGCGTCTGCACCGCGGCGGCGCGCTGCCCGTCGGTGAGCCGGTCCAGCCGGGCGAGCAACTTCTCACCGCTCAGCTTGGCGACATACGCGGTGAGCGCGGCGGCCGCGTCCAGCCCGACCACCCACCACCCGGCGCGCAACAACCACGGCCGGCGTACCGCCACGAGCACACTCGCGATCGCCGCCACCGGCACGATGACCACCGCCAGGTGCACGACCAGGACGTGGAGGGGCAGGCCGGAGACGGTGTCGAACATGAATCGGCACTCCTGATCAGTCGGGGTCCGCGGTTGTCGTGTCGGCGGTCCATGGGAGAAAAAACGACCCTCGCACAGAACGACGGCTCCCAGAGTGCCCGGGTTCACCCCGGGTCGAACACCCGCCACGCGCGGCCGGTCACGGTCCGCACAGGGGGGCCAGCCCTACCCCGGGTTCGGGTGACCACCGGATGCCGGTCCCGGGGCGCGCGCTCATACAGTTGGTCAGCTTCGCATCACCTGTCGGGGAGAGTGTCATGAAAAGGCCGCTACGGACGTCACTGATCTTCTTCGGTGGTCTCCTCACCATCGCCGGGATCGTGCTGGCCGGATGGACCGCGATGGCCGCGCTCTCCCAACACGACGTCCGCGCCCAGCAGATCTTCCCGTTCACGGCGAACAACCTGGTCATCGACACCGACAACGGCGGAGTCACCCTGGAGCCGGGTGAGCCGGGCAAGGTCACGGTGGACCGGAAGCTCACGGACAGCGTCAACGGCCCCGACCCGACCTGGTCGCTGGAGGGCAACCGGCTCAAGCTCCGGCTGCACTGCCCGTCCTTCTTCGGCATCGCGTGCGGCGGGTCGTACCGGATCAAGGTGCCGCTGAATGTCCCGCTCGACGTCTCCTCGGACAACGGCGGCATCAGCGCCAGCGGACTACGGCAGGACCTGACGTTCAGCACCGACAACGGTCACCTCGACGTCTCCGACAGCACCGGAAATCTGCGGCTGACCAGCGACAACGGCGGCATCACCACGTCTCGGGTCAATGCCGACCAGGTCTGGGTCCAAACCGGTAACGGGGGCGTCCGCCTGCGCTTCGACTCCGCTCCCGGCAACGTGCGGGTGCGGACCGACAACGGCGGCGTGCGGGTCACCGTGCCCGAGGACCAGAACACGTACCAGGTGAGGACCCATAGCGGCAACGGTGGGATCGAGAACGGGATCGACAACGACTCGCGCTCGAAACGCTCGATCGACGTCGGGACCTCCAACGGCGGGATCACCCTCGATCGGGCCCCGGTCCGCTAGCACGTCACCCCAAGCAGGCCGCGCGCTCAGACCACGAACGACCCGCCGGTGCGCCAGTACACGCCGCCCTCGCGGCCCAGGAAGCCCTCGTCCACGAGGTGTCTGCGCAGCGCCGCGTGGTCGTCCATGAAGCGGCGCAGCGTCTCGACGATCTCCTCCTCGTCGTAGCGCACGCCGGGTTCGAAGCTGCCCGCGACGTGATCCAGGACGACCAGCCGCTTGGCCCGCTGCACGGGCAACTGGCGCACCCGGCCGCGCACCAGGTAGGTCCGCAACACGGCCGCCTCGGCCGGGCCGCGGTCGGCGAACGCGTCGTCCGGTTCCTCGCCCATCCCGGCCGCCGCCTGGGCCAGCGCCTCGGGGCACGCATGCCATCCGTCGCCGGCGCGCGCGGCCAGCCCGGCCGTCTCCAGTTTGGCCAGCACCTTGATCGTGTCCCGCAGCGGCAGCCCCGCCCGATCGGCGATCTCGGAGCTGAGATGGGCCTCCAGAACCAACGCGGCGAACACCTTCAACCGGGCGTCGTCGGCGAGGAGACGGAGCAGTTCCGCAGGTTCGTCGGCCGGACCCATGTCCCCAGGGTAGGACTTCGGGTCCGGCCCGGGACGCCTTGCCGGCCAGGATCACCCGGATGCGTGCGCACGGTCAGTCGCCGCGCACGCCCAGTTCGTCGATGTGCGCGAGCAGGTCGCCCGGCTCGTCGTAGACCCGGAAGGCGTGCGCACGTTCGAGTTCGTCCGCGCCGTAGCCGCCGGAGAGCAGGCCCACCCCGAGCGAGCCGGCCCGCCGGGCGGCCAGCAGGTCCCAGATACTGTCCCCGACCACGACACACTGGCCCGGGTCCACGCCGAGCTTGGCCGCGCCGGCCAGGAACAGATCGGGGTCCGGCTTGGCCCGGGCGACCTCGTCGCGGGTGACCATCGGCAGGTCGGCGGGCGCGCCGAGCTTGGCCAGCATCGGTTCGGCGCCCGCCCGCCGCCCGCTGGTGGCGATGGTCCACGGGATGCCCACCTCGGTCAGGTGACGCAGCAGTTCCGGCGCGCCGGGCAGCGGCTCGACGAACGGCACCCGGGCGGCGTAGTGGCGCCCGTGCGCGTCGGTAAACGCCTCCACCTGGTCCGGGGAGAGGTCGATCCCGGTCTCGCGCTGGATGCCCTTGACGAACAGTCCGCCGCTCATCCCGATCTTGCGATGGATGCGCCACATCGCCAGGTCGATGCCGGCCTCACTGAGTGCCTCCTGCCACGACATGACGTGGTGGTAGACGCTGTCGACGAGGGTGCCGTCGAGGTCGAAGACGAACGCGGGCGGACGGGAACGTACAAGATCGGTCATACCGAAAATCTAGCCCGCTCCCCCGCCTTCGGCCCTTTCGTGCCCGCGACTCGGACGCCCCCGGCGCGCGATATCGGCGCTACCCCTCCGCACCCGACTCCACCATGTCCGCGACCTCGGCCGCCCGGGCCCGCTCCTCGGCGCGGATGCGCCGGTCCCGGTCCAGGGCCTCGGCCTGGTCCTCGTCGTCGCGCATCAGCCGCTCGACGTTGGCGTCGCCCAGGTCCAGCACACCCATCTCGGCGAACGTGGTGCGTACCTTGGGTCCCCACAGGCCGATGTCCTTGATGCACGGCACGATCCGGCTGAACAACAACCGGCGGAACTCGCGCAGGTATTCGGAGTTCTCGGTGGCCTCGCGCGCCTCGGCCTTGTCTATCTGGAAGTTCTCCCACACCTCCTCATCGCGCAGCCGGTCGCGCATCAGGTAACACCCCTCGACCACGAACTCCTCGCGCTCCGCGCGCTCGGCGTCGGTCAGTTCGCGGTAGTGGTCGCGCAACGCCATCCGCCCGAAGGCCACATGCCGGGCCTCGTCCTGCATCACGTAGGCCAGGATCTGCTTGGGCAGCGCCACCGAGGTCAGGTCCCGCAGGATCCCGAACGCGGCCAGCGCCAGGCCCTCCACCAACACCTGCATGCCCAGGTACGGAAAGTCCCAGCGGCCGTCCGAAAGGGTGTCGTCCAGCAGCGACTTCAGGTGCGGGTTGATCGGGTAGTACAGCCCGACCTTCTCCTTGAGAAAGCGGGCGTACACCTCGGCATGTCGGGCCTCGTCCATCACCTGGGTCGCCGCGTAGAACTTCGCGTCGATGTCGGGCACCGACTCGGCGATTCGCGCGCTGCAGATCAGCGCGCCCTGTTCGCCGTGCAGGAACTGGCTGAACTGCCACGCGATCGCGTGCCGGCCCAGTTCGTCGCGCTCGCGCTGCGACATCATGTTCCAGCTGCGGGTGCCGTAGAGGGTGTGCAACTCCTCGGGCATGCCCAGCGGGTTCATCGGGTCCACCGGCAGATCCCATTCGATCCGCCGGGCGGCGTCCCACTGCTTGTCCTTGCCCTTGGCGTACAGCGCGAGGAGCCGGTCGCGCCCCTCGTCGTATTCCCAGTTGAAGCGGGCCGCCCCCGACGCGGGGACCTCCCAGACGGTCATGTCGGCGGGCAGCGCGTAAAGGTCGTGCGTCGACACGGGCGTTCTCCTCGCGAGAGACGTGTGACGTGCGGTCGGCGAATGCCGTTACCCGCTGTCCTACGCCTTCCTCGCGCCGACCGGAACCCCCGCGCGGCAACCGATTACTGCCGAGTAGCCTGCCCGGTCCGCACCTCGCCGGCCACCGGCGGCGGGCTGGCCGGTTTGGCCGGCATCACCACCGGCGGCGGCACGGCCCGGCCCTGCGCCGGGATGGCCGCGGTCGGCGCGGGCGGGCCGCCGAGTCGACCGCGCAGCCGCTGCCGACGCCGGCCCAACGCTCGGGTCGCGGCCGGACTGGCCCGGCGCACCTCCTCGGGCAGCGCGAACCACACCTCCACCACGGCCAGCGCCTGCGGTCGCTCCCCCGCGCGCTCGAGCAGGTCGGCGGCCCGCTCGTAGGTCCACGCGGTCCGCATCTCGGCCCCGACACCGTGCAACAGCGTGCCCAATTCGCGCAGTTCCTCGGGCTCGAAGCGATCCGCGAGCGGAGTACCCTCCAGTGTCCAACCGTCCAGACTTCGACGCGGTTGGACGAGACCGGGTCCCGGTACGGCCTCTTTGCCGTGTGCTGCCCTGCGCCCGACCCCGAACAGTGCCATCGCGGTCCCGCACCCCCTCCGCCATCGACTCGTACCCGTAACACGCGCAGGATCGATGAACGGTTGTCGACTGTCGCTGTTCGCGCTTTCGTGTCTGCATAACGAGCGTACGAGGCCACGGCGACGGCGCGTAAGTGCGTGGCATGGGCGCGGGGCGCGCGGACGCTTCGGCGAGGCGCCAGTACTGTTCGTGTCATGCCCGGCTATGACGACGACCTGCGCTTCGCCCACGTCCTCGCGGACGCCGCCGACGCGACCACCATGGACCGCTTCAAGGCGCTCGACCTCCGGGTCGAGACCAAGCCGGACATGACCCCGGTCAGCGACGCGGACAAGGCCGCCGAGGAGATCATCCGGCACCAACTCGGGCGCGGACGCCCGCGCGACGCGGTGCTCGGCGAGGAGTTCGGCTCGACCGGACACGGCCCCCGCCGCTGGGTGATCGACCCGATCGACGGCACCAAGAACTTCGTCCGGGGCGTGCCGGTGTGGGCGACGCTGATCGCGCTGATGGACGGCGACGAGTCGGTGATGGGTGTGGTCTCCGCACCCGCCCTGGGCCGCCGCTGGTGGGCCGCCAAGGGCGCGGGCGCGTGGACCGGGCGCAGCCTGTCCCAGGCCTCGCGCTGCCGGGTGTCGCAGGTGGCCGCGCTGGAGGACGCGTCGTTCGCGTACTCCAGCCTGGGCGGCTGGGAGGAGCGCGACCGGCTGGACGACTTCCTGGACCTGACCCGGGCCTGCTGGCGCACCCGCGCCTACGGCGACTTCTGGTCGTACATGCTGGTCGCCGAGGGCGCGGTGGACATCTGCGCCGAGCCCGAGGTCAACCTGTGGGATCTGGCGCCGCTTTCGGTGATCGTCGAGGAAGCCGGCGGCCGGTTCGGCGCGCTCGACGGCACCCCCGGCCCGGCGGGCGGCACCGCGGCCGCCTCCAACGGTCTGCTGCACGACGAGTTGCTGAATCGACTCGGTGACCCGCTCACTCCGAAGGAGTAACCGGGTCCATATACCTTCCCTTGACCTTCCCGGGCATGTGACCATGTGAAAACAGGGCTTGTGAACTTGTGAAAACTTTCTCGAGCGCACTCGCCCGTATCGGTTGCACACCCGACGGAGGTGGTGTCACATGTTCGTCCGCGACGGCATGAGCACGATCGTTCTGACCATCGGCCCGGCCCACACCCTGCGCGCCGCGGCGCGCCTGATGTCCGCCCGGCAGATCGGCGCGGCGGTGGTGATCGACCCGGAGACGTCCGGCCTGGGCATCCTGACCGAGCGCGACATCCTGACCTCGATCGGCGCCGGCCAGGACCCCGATACCGAGTTCGCCGGCGACCACCTCACCTCGAACGTGGTCTTCGCCACCCCCTCGTGGTCGCTCGCGGACGCGGCGACGGCGATGACGCGCGGCGGCTTCCGCCACCTGATCGTGCTCGACGACGGCGACGTGCTGGGCATCATCTCGGTCCGCGACATCGTCCGCTGCCAGATCCACGAGGCGCAGCGCACCCAGGAGTTGGTGGGTTGACGGACGCCGCCCGATACCGATTCGCGGATCAGGTACCGGGCGGCGCGCTGTGGGGCATGGAGGTCAGGCGCGTAGGCCCTTGACCGCCGCCTCGATCCGGTCGCCGTAGTCCTGATCGGCGGCCCGGAAGTGCCCGACCACCCGATCGACGATGTCGTCGCGGGAGACCTGCGCCAGGAACCCGGAGATGTTGGCCACCAGCCGGCCCCGCTCGTCCGCGTCCATCAGCCGATAGAGATTGCCGGCCTGCACGTAGTCGTCGTCCTCGGCGTGCGCCGGTGCGGCGTGGGTCCCGGTGAACCCGGCCACCTCGCTCGGCGCCCACAACGGCGCACCGCTCTCATCCGGACCACCGAAGCTGTTCGGCTCGTAGTTCTTGGCCCGCCCACCGGGATTGCCGGCCATGGCCCCGTCCCGCCCGTGATTGCGCGCAACGGCCGCCCGCGGCGCGTTCACCGCAAGCTGCGTGTGGTTGATCCCCACCCGATAACGCTGCGCGTCGGCATAGGCAAACAACCGCCCCTGCAGCATCTTGTCCGGACTCGGCCCGATCCCGGGCACGAAGTTGGCCGGCGAAAACGCCGCCTGCTCCACCTCCGCGAAAACATTCTCCGGATTACGATCCAGCACCAACCGCCCGACCTCGATCAACGGATAATCCGCGCGCGGCCAAACCTTGGTCAGATCGAACGGATTGAACCGGTAATTCGCCGCCTCGCCGACCGGCATGATCTGCACCTTCAACGTCCACGACGGAGCCGCACCGCCATCGATCGCATTGAGCAGATCCCGCTGATGCGAATCGGGATCCGCCCCGGCCAGCGCCGCCGCAGCCTCGCTCGTCAGATTCCGGATGCCCTGATCGGTCTTGAAGTGATACTTCACCCAAAACGCCTCGCCCGCCGCATTGACCCACTGGTAGGTATGCGACGAGAACCCGTCCATGTGCCGATACGAAGCCGGGATCCCCCGGTCTCCGAACAGCCAGGTGACCTGGTGGATCGCCTCCGGCGAATGCCCCCAGAAGTCCCAGACGTTGTCCGCCTCCTGGCTCCCGGTGTACGGATCACGCTTCTGCGTATGAATGAAATCCGGGAACTTCAGAGGGTCCTTGATGAAAAATACGGGAGTATTATTCCCGACCAGATCATAATTCCCCTCCGCCGTATAAAACTTCACCGCAAACCCACGCGGATCCCGCACCGCATCCGCCGACCCGAGGCTGCCGGCCACGGTCGAGAACCGAGTAAACACCTCGGTACGCCGCCCGACCTCCCCCAGGAAATGCGCCCGAGTAAACCGCGACAGATCCGCAGTCACCTCGAAATACCCGAACGCCCCCGCTCCTCGGGCATGCACCACCCGCTCCGGAATCCGCTCACGATTGAACCGGGCAAGCTTCTCGATCAAATACTGATCCTGCACCAACAACGGCCCACCGACCCCGGCGGCCTGACTGTTCTGATTGTCCGCAACCACCGCACCCGACTCGGTGGTCAAGGCATCCACCCGCTGCGACACGATCCATCTCCCTCGACGTAGCCCACACCGCGCTCCGCCACCCAACCTAGAACCAAACTTAGACTTTGTCCAGATCAACACTTAGACCAAGTCCAACCCAACGTCCAACCGCAGCCCGTGGCCCGATGGCACCCAAACCAATCAGCCCGTCCGGCGCTTGAGGACACCCAGCGCCGCCAACGCCCAACCGCAACGATCGACCCCAACGGCAACCAAATTCAGCCCGTCCGGCGCGTGAGGACACCCCAACTCGGCCCAACACCACGCCGCAGCCACCCAGCCCAAGCGCAACCGCCCCAGCCCGTCCGGCGCTTGAGGACGTCCCAACACAACAAAACGCCCAGCCGCAGCCCGTAGCCCGATGGCAACCAACCAATCAGCCCGTCCGGCGTTTGAGGACACCCGGCGCACCCAACGCCCAACCACAGCGATCCAGCCCAACGGCAACCAAATTCAGCCCGTCCGGCGTTTGAGGACACCCCAACCCGGCCCAACACCACGCCGCAGGCCCGACCTCAGCCCGCCCGGCGCTTGAGGGCAACGGCAACACCAACCCAACAACGACCCAGCCCGCGGCTCAACTCGCCAGCGACTCCGCCCGAAACGCGTCCAACAGCCGCTGCGCCTTCGCCGCGACCTCCGCAGGCCCATGCGCCACCGCCGGCCCACACCAGTGCTCCGCATCGGCCAAGTCCCCACGATGCAGCGCCAATACGACCAGCCGCAACGCCGCCCGCCCATGCCCCCCACGCGCGGCCACCGTCAACCACGGCTCGGCCCCGTCCGGATCGCCGTGCCGCAGATGCAGCAGCGCCAGATTCCACGCCCCGGAGACGCTCCCCGCCTCGGCCGCGACCTTGAACCGCCGCGCCGCCGCCTTGTCCTCCCCCCGCCGCGCACACAACACGCCACACCGCAACGCCGCCGTCACATGCCCCGCATCGGCCGCCACCGCGTACCAGCGCTCCGCCTGTCCGGCCTCCCCCGCACCCGCGAGCATCGCGCCGAGCCGAAACGCCGCCGTCGGCCGATCCGCCCGAGCCGCCGTCTCGTACGCCCGCGCCGCCCCCTCCGCGTCCCCCCGACGCTCCAGCAACAGCCCCATCTGCAAGGCCGCGTCCGCGTGCCCCGCGTCCGCCGCCCGCCGCCAGCACGCCTCGGCCGCGTCGTCGAGCCCGGCGCGCGCGTGCAGGATGCCCAGGTTGTACGAGCCGTCCACGCTGCCCGCCTCGGCGGCCCGCGCGAACCATATCCGCGCCTCCTCGTCGTCCCCACGCTCGAGGAGCAGCCCGGCCAGCGCGTTGGCCGCGTCCCCATGACCCGCGTAGGCCGCCATCCGGAACCACCGCTCCGCCCCCGCCGCGTCCTCGTGCTCGGCGTGCAACAGCCCCAGGTTGAACGCCCCGTTGCACTCCCCCGCCGCCGCGGCCCGTTCGTACCACCGCGCCGCCTCGCCGGAGCGCCCACCGGCCGCGAACCAGGCCCCGAGCGCATTGGCCGCCGTACCGTCCCCGCTCTCCGCGGCGACCTGCCACCAGCGCACCGCGCCCTCGACATCGCCCTCGTCCTGGAGCAGGAACCCGAGTGCCCGGGCGCCCTCCGCGTCGCCCTCCTCGGCCGCGAGCCGATACCACTTGATCGCCTCGGCGAGATCGCCCGCCCGCTCGAGCGACGTGGCCAACCGCACCGCGGCCCGGACATGTCCGCACGAGGCCGCGCGCAGGAACCACGTCGACGCCGCCCGCTCGTCGTCCCGCTCCTGTCCCATCCGCCCGAGCCGATACGCCGCCTCCGGATGCCCCGCCTCGGCCGCCCGCCGATACCACCGCTCCGCGCCGGGACGCCCGGTCTCCTCGAAGAACTCGCCCAACGTGAGCGCGGCCCGCACATGCCCGGCCTCGGCCGCGTTCCGCAGCCAGTAGACGCCCTGCCCGGACAGGTCGTGCTGCCTGGACGAATCACGAGGGGCCCCCGCGCCCACACCCGCACTCGCCCGCGCCGCGTCCGCCTGATCGAGCAGCAGCGCGCCCAGCGAGAAGGCCGCGATCCGGCTGCCCGCCTCGGCCGCCCGATGCCACCACAACGACGCCGCGTCATCGCGCCCCTGACGGTGCATCAGTACGCCCAGGTTGGTCGCCGCGCCGCGATGCCCCGCCTCGGCCGCCCGCCGCAACAGCTCGGCGGCCTCGTCCTGTTCGCCGCGCTCCAGCAACATCAGCGCGAGACTGTTCGCCGCCGAGGGACTGCGCCCGGCCCGTTCCCGGTAGCGCCGCTCCAACTCCGCCGACTCGTGCCGGTCCAACGCCTCGTGACCCTCGACGCTGCCCCCCGGACCACGCCGGCGCGGCCGGAACGGGACCAGGACCGCGTAGTCGTCGGGATGTTCGGGAGCCGTCGCGGCAGCCGCCCGACCGCGGTCCAGGACCACGGTGTCGGGGCCCTCCGGCACGGTCTCGAAGACGTCCGGCTCCGGCGGTGGGTGCTCCCCCCGCCGTCCGCGATGTCCCTTCCACGCCCCCATGAGTCCATCGTGGCATCTCGGGCCACATCCATGCAGTCGCGATTCGGCAACAGCCGACCCGACCCCCGGCCGAATTGTCGGGGAACGCCCTTTGTCGGCACACGCACGAAGGGCCCGGTCGATTGACCGGGCCCTTCGATGTGGTAGCGGGGACAGGATTTGAACCTGCGACCTCTGGGTTATGAGCCCAGCGAGCTACCGAGCTGCTCCACCCCGCGTCGGTAGACACAACTGTACGGCAGCGCCGACGCGCCAGGCAAATCCCCTCCGGCGCCCGCCCGTACCGACCGCGGCCGGCGACCACCCGGGAGAGCGGCCGAATTCAGACCATGGAGTGAACCTGCCCGATCCCGTCCCGACCCCGAAACGACTCCCCTTTGTTCCCAATTACCCCTGGTTGCCCGGGAGTTCGTTTGCGCCACAAGCGACCGGTCGGCCATTCGCGGACACGATCGGGTCTCGAGATGGGTCCGGAAGCCGTCACGGCGTGCCCCCGATGGGGTACGGTCTGCGTCGTGGTCATATCAGGAATGGACCATCCGAGCATGCCGCGCCGAGTCCCGGTTCCGCCGATGGACGTAGGCCGAAGCAGCATGGGCGAGCGCCTCGAACGGCACCTCGCCCTGATCGGCCGCGCCTCCACCCAGGAGACGGCCGACAGTCGCGAATCGGCCGCCATCATCCAGAGCCTGGTTCCGCGTACCGAACAGCGCGGCACCCACCGTCTGGCGCGCGTCACCCTGATGGCTCCGCTGCGCGCCAAGCGCCGCCGCCAGATCGCGCTCTAGGCCGCCAAGCCCTCAGCTCGTGCGCCACCGAAAGCACATCCGAAAAAGCACAACCCAACACAAAAGACCCGAACGCAAAAGGCCCGGTTCCGAGGAACCGGGCCTTTTGCGTTCTTCCCAAGTAGCGGGGACAGGATTTGAACCTGCGACCTCTGGGTTATGAGCCCAGCGAGCTACCGAACTGCTCCACCCCGCGATGCGTTGTGCCTTGAGCTTACGGGACCTCTCGCCTGACACCAAATCGATAACGCGACGGGCCCGCCCCCCGAAGGGGACGGGCCCGCCCGATGCGTCACGCGCCGACGATCACGGCTTCGGCGGCGTGGAGGCCGGTGGTGTGCCGCCGGCCGGTGGCGTCGAGGGCGGTGTACCCGGTGGTGTACCGCCTCCCGGCTTCGCCGCCGCCTCGGCCGCGATGGCCTTGTTCACGGCCGCCTGGAGCCGCTTCTGCGCCTCGCCGTACTTGGCGAAGTCGCCGGCCTTGATCGCCGCGTCGGCGTCCTTGAGCGCCTGACTGGCCTCGTCCAGCGCCTGCTTGACCGTCGGGTTCTCCGGCGTGGTCGCCGGCGGTGTGCCGGTCGCCGGTGGCGTACCGGTGGCCGGCGGCGTACCGGTGTCGGTCGGTGGCAGCGTGGTCGTCGGCGTCCCGCTGAACACCTTGCTCAGCGCCTGGTCGAGGGAGTCCTCGAAGGCGATACTGCCCCCGTAGGACACCAGCACCTTCTGCAGCACCGGATACGACCCCGGCGCGTTCGCCCGGACGTAGACCGGTTCCACGTACAACATGCCGCCGCCCACGGGCAGGCTGAGCAGGTTGCCGTAGACGACCACCGAGTCACCGCGCTGCAGGATGTTGATCACCGTGGCGACCGCGGCGTTCGACTTGAACTGGTTCTGCATCTGGTCCGGGCCCAGGATCGCGGTGTTCGGCGGCAGGCTCAGCAGTCTGATCTTGCCGTAACCCGGTGATCCCGGTTCCGAGTTGACCGCCATGAAGGCCGCCAGGTTCTGCCGTTCCTTGGGCACGAAGGTGCTGGTCAGCTGGAACGACTGTTGCGCGTCGGGCGCGGCGCCCGCGAGCGCCGGCATCTTCATCGACAGGTAGTACGGCGGCTGGTCGCCCGAGCCCGGCGCCACCCCGGTCGGGTCCTTGGGGACCTTCCAGAAGTCGGAGCCGTTGAAGAACGTCCGCGGGTCGGTCACGTGATACCGGGTCAGCAGATCGCGCTGCACCTTGAACAGGTCCTGCGGGTAGCGCAGGTGCTCCATCAGGGTGGGCGGGATGGTGTTCTTCTTCTTGACCGTGTTCGGGAAGGCCTTCATCCAGGTCTTCAGGACCGGGTCCTTCTCGTCCCACTGGTAGAGCTTGACCGAGCCGTCGTAGGAGTCGACCGTGGCCTTGACCGAGTTGCGGATGTAGTTGACGTTGCCGGTGTTGCCGACCGCGCCGCGGGCCCGGTCCTCGGCGTTGAGCGAGTCCGCGGTGGCCTGGCCGAGGGTGGTGCGGGTGGCGTACGGATAGCCGTTGCTGGTCGTGTACGCGTCGACGATCCACTGCACCTTGCCGTCTATCACGGCCGGATACGGGTCGCCGTCGATGGTCAGCCACGGCGCGACCGCCTCGACCCGCTGCTTGGGCGTGCGGTTGTACAGGATCCGGGAATCCTTGTTGATCGTGTCGGAGAGCAGGATGTTGCCCTCCTGGAACTTCGTCGCGTACAACAGCTTGTTGAACATGCCGCCGATCGGCACGCCGCCCTTGCCGTTGTACGTGTAGGTGGCCTGGCCCGACGCGGTGTCGGTCGGGTAGTCCACCTCGGTCGGCGTGGTGTTCTTCGGCGCGCCCACGATCGAGTACTCGGTGGTCGACTCGCCGAAATAGATCCGCGGCTGGTACGGGCCCAGCGGGCTGGGCGTCTGCGCCTCCTGGGCGTCCGTACGGATGTTGCCCTCGATGTAGACGGGCTTGCCCTCGCGGTCGACCCGGGTGCCCTCGGCCGCGACGACGCCGTAGCCGTGGGTGTACTTGGTGTGGTCGTTGACCCAGTTGTGGGTCTGACCACCCTTGGGGTTGAGCTCGCGCAGCGCGATCACGGTGTCCTGCATCTTGCCGTCGATCATGTAGCGGTCGACGTCGAGCGTGGTCTGGAAACCGTAGTACTGGCGCAGCTGCTGCATCTGGTTGAACGTCGGCGAGACGATGTTCGGGTCGAGCAGCCGGATGCTGGCCGTGTTCGCGGCCTGGTCCCGCAGTTCGGGCTTGGCCTCGACGTTGCCGTCGTACTTCTCCGGCTCCACCTTGTCGATGCCGTACGCGTCGCGCGTCGCCTGGATGTTGCGCTCGATGTACTTGGCTTCCTTGGCCTGCTGGTTCGGCTTGACCTGGAAGCGCTCGACGATCGCCGGGTAGAGCCCGCCGATCAGCACCGCGGACAGCACCATCAGGCCGAAGCCGATGATCGGCAGCGCCCACGTGCGGCGGAAGACGTTGACGAAGAACAGCGTCGCGCAGATCAGCGCGACGATGAACAGGATCGTCTTCGCGGGCAATACCGCGTGCGCGTCGGTGTAGCGCAGGCCGGTGAATTGCGAGGCCTGCTTGAAATCACCGGACGAGACCGCGAGCGAATAGCGGTCCAGCCAGTAGGCCACGGCCTTGAACAACACGAAAAGGCCGAGCAGCAGCGAAAGATGCGCCTGCGCGGCCGGCGTCGCCCGCGACCCCGGGCTCTGCACCCGAAGTCCGCCGTAGAGGTAGTGCGTGATCACCGCGAGGACGAGGCCGACGACGACCGCGACGAACGCGAAATTGATCAGGAATCGGTAGAACGGCAGATCGAACGCGTAGAACGAGACGTCCTTGTGGAACTGCGGATCCTTGGTTCCGAACGAGACGCCGTTCACGAACTGGAGCCAGGTCTTCCACTGCCCCGACGCCGAGGTCCCGGCGATGATGCCGATGATCACCGACAGGCCGATCAGCAGCCAGCTGCGGAACGGCGTGATGGCCGACCGGTAGCGGTCGAGGCTCTGCTGTTCGAGCGACATCCCCCGGAAGGCGGGACGCAGCCGGTAGGCCATATAGACGTTGGCGCCGACGGCCGCGGCCATGAGCAGACCGAACACCAGGAACAACCCGATGCGCGTCCACAGTTTGGTCGTGAATACGTTTCCGTAGCCGACCGACTTGTACCAGAGCCAATCCGTCCAGAAATTCGCGAACAGCACCCACGCGACCACGATCACCACGAGGATGGCCAGCGTCAGGAGCAGGGTTCTGGACCTGCGGGACGGAGCTCCCAATCTGATCCGACGGCCACCTGAGCCGCCTCGTTCGGGCATCTGAAAAACCAAGGGTGCGCACCTCGATCATTACCTGGACGCGCCCGGTCGGCGCTCGATGGGTCAACTTACCGAGTGGGGACGTGGTTCCCCACAGACACGGCCGATACAGGCTCGTGATCCACCGTGGGGAACAGACGGGAAGATGGGGTCATGACCGTTGCACTCACCCAGGCCCTCGTCGAGATCGAACGCCACGTGGCGGCGTACGGCTGGGACCAGCAGGCCCGCCTCTACGCGCTCGTGGACACCGCGGAATTGGCCCGTACCGAACCCGACCTCGCGGCGCAGCTCGGCTTGTCCGCCGACCGTGACGCGCCCATCGACACCCTTACGCCGATCGAGCAGGAGGAGATCCCGGACAACGTCGCGATCGACGAATTCCTGGCGAGTATCGCCTGGCCGGAGGCCGTACTCGGCTGCGCGCTGGTGGTGGAGCGGCTGATGTTGCCGCCGGCCGCCGAGGCGAGCATGCCCGCGGTGGGCAGTGATCGGGAGATCCACGACTGGGTGGCGGCGCACCCGCAGCGCCAGGAGGTCCGGCTCGCGGTCGGGGTGTTGCGCGACGGCTCGCGCGAGTCGGCGGTGCGGCTGCGGGACAAGGACGACGACTCCGAGGTGCTCTCCGGCGCGGATCTGGTGCCGGGGCTGGCCGAGGCGCTGTTGGCCACGTTCGGGGAGGGCGACGAGGACTAGTCCGCGCCGCGGGGGTCCGCACCGGTCACGCATGACATTCCGTCAGCGTGCCCCGGCCGGTGCGGATCGTCTCCAGGGCCTTGAGCGCGTCGGTCAGGGTCTCCACCTGGACCAGGGTCAGCCCGCCCGGCTTGGTCTGCGCGGCGGCGGCGCAGTTGGCCTTGGGGGTGAGGAAGTACTTGGCGCCCTGGCGGCGGGCCCCGATGGTCTTCATCTGGATGCCGCCGATCGCGCCGACCTTGCCCGCGTCGTCGATGGTGCCGGTGCCGGCCACGAACTTGCCGCCGGTCAGGTCGCCGGGGCTGAGCTTGTCGATGATGCCGAGCGCGAACATCATGCCCGCACTGGGACCGCCGACGTCCTCGAGGTGGATCTCCACCTTGAACGGGAACTTGGGCAGGATGCCCGGCGTGATGCCGACCAGCGCCCGACCGTCGTCCTCGGCCCGCCGGGTGACCACCTGCACGTCGCGCCGGGTGCCGCGGGCGTCGGCCGGGTCGACGGTGAGCGTGACCGTGTCACCGGCCTGGTGCTTGGTGATCGCCGCGGCGACGTCCTCGGTCCGGCCGATCGGGGTGCCGTCCACGGCCACGATGATGTCGCCGGCGTGCAGCTTGCCGAGCGCGGGCGCGTCCTTGGCGACCGTGGCGACGATCACCTGCTTCTCGATCGGGATGTTCAGCGCGGCGAAGGCGGCGACCTTGGCGTGTTCCTGCGAGGAGCTGAACTCCTCGGCGTTCTCCCGCTCGACCTCGGCCGCCGACTTGTTGTCGGGGTAGAGCGACTTCTTGAGCACCACGTCCGCGTCGTCCTTGACCCAGCCGGCGAGCGCGTCGAGCAGCGGCATGTTGTACGACTTGTTGGTCACCGACACGGTGGTCATGTTCAGGTGGCCGGTCGTGGGATAGGTCTCGTGGCCGGAGATCTCGATGACCGGCTTGCCGCCCTCGTCGCCGAGCGTGTTGTAGGTGGGCCCGGGGGTCAGCTCGGCGTAGGGCACCGGCGCGAACAGCACGGCGCAGGCCAAAGCCAGGAGCAACAGCCCGGAGACGACCAGTGTGGCGGTGCGGCGCGACATGCGCCCGACCCTACGGCACCCGGTTTCGCGCGGTGCGGCCCGGGCGGTCACGGGTTTTCGCGGCCGGATTCCGGAAGCGGTTCGCCGGGCGCATCGAGGGTGGGGTCGGGCCGGACCGGGCCGGCCGCGCGGACCCGGTCGAGCGCCGCGCTCCACTCCGCGAAGTCGGACATCGAGTCGCGCATGCTCGGGGTGCGAAACGACCGGCAGGTCCACGCGGCCCAGCTCACGCCGACCACCAGTGCGATCCCCGGGATGGCCCACCACCACGCGACAGACGCCATGACGTACCCCGTCCAAACGAGAGGGAGGCTGAAGGCTTAAATCATATGTATGTGGTGCTAATGGTGCATTCCCATTGCTCCGTGGCGTATGTGCATAAAGAGGCGAGTGGGGTCGGTATCGACCTCAGCAGGCGCCGACCCAGTCCGCGTCGCCGTCGGTGAAGTGCTGGAGCTTCCAGATCGGTACCTCGTGCTTGAGGTCGTCGATCAGTCGCCGGCAGGCCGCGAACGCCTCCGCGCGGTGTGGGCACGAGACCGCGACCACGACCGCGAGATCGCCGATCTCCAACCGGCCCACCCGGTGCACCGCCGCCATCGCCAGCACCGGCAGGTCGGCCGCGATCTTGTCCATCACCCGGCGCAGTTCGGCCGTCGCCGAGGGGTGCGCGGAGTATTCGAGCGCGGTGACCGTACGACCGCCGTCGGCGTTACGGACCGTGCCGACGAACAGGTCCGTACCGCCGGCCGACGGGTCGCCGACGGCGGCGAAAACCTCGTCGACGGACAGCGGCGTGTCGCGGATCTCGGCGATGCGAATGACGTCCATACCGGGCAGTATCGCGCGCCGGGCACCGGCACCGGCCGGCCCGGTCCCCCACCGGCGTGCGGCGGCGTGCACCGGGCCGACCGGCATCCCGGGGAGCGCGGGTCAAAAACCCCGGCGTCGGCGGCGCACCTTGCGCACGATCGCGGCCGTGCCGACCAGGGCCACGGTGGCACCGGCCGCACCGAGCGTGGTGGCGTCCTTGCGGCCGAGTCGGCGGGCGACCAGCGCATGCCGGCCGGCGACGTCCTCTAGCAGCGCGGCGAAGGCCAGCTCGTTGGTCCACACCGGCCGCCAGCCCGCCGCGCGCAGTCGCTCGGAGGACACCACCCAGCCGTGCATCGTGTACGCGAGGTCGCCCGCCGGGGCCGGGGTGATGCCCAATCGGTGCAGCCGTTCGGCGGTGCCCAGGGCCAGCGACGCGGGCAGTTCCATCCGGCGCATCCCGGACAGCTCCTCGATCTCCTCCTGCTCCAGCCAACCCTCGGACCCGACGGTGACCACGCCCTCGACCCGGCCGAGCGCGGCGAACTCCAACGCGGAGGCGAGGTCGTCCAGGTGACAGAACTGCCAGCGCGGCTGCCCGCCGGAGACCACGAGCAGGCGCGGCGCCTCGAAGTGCCGGGTCATCACGCTGTCCGCCTCGGGGCCGCCGACCAGGGTGGCCGGGCGCACCACGGTGACCTTGACGTGCGGGTGCGCGCGCGGGGTGCGCTCGGCCAGTTCCTCGATCTCGAGCAGATCGCCGACCAGGGAGGCGTCCGCCGTCGCGCGCAGCGGCGCGTCCTCGGCGAGCGGTACGTCGTTGTCCGGCAGCGCTCCGTAGACCATCGCCGACGTGCACAACACCACCCGGGGCACCCGGGCCGCGGCGGCGGCGGTCAGCACGGTCTGTGTGCCGCGCACGTTGCGCGCGCCGCGGGCGCGCGGCTCGGAGTCGAGCGACATGTCGAGCGCGAGGTGCACGACCACGTCCACGCCCTCGAGGCGCCCGGCCAGCGCGGGGTCGCGGACGTCCATGATCCGCCACTGCGCGCCGGGGATCTCGCCGCGCCGCTCGTCGATCGCGATCAGCCGCTTGACCTGGTCGTTCGCGGCCAGCAGGGACGCGACGCGATGGCCGAGCCCGGCGGCGGCGCCGGTGACCGCGACGACCGGGCGCACCCGGGGCACACTGGTGGCCGAGGGCCGGCCCGCAGCCTCGGTGCCGCCGGCCGCGGCGGTGTCCGAGGCGTCGGTCCCGGTGCCTTCGCTCGTGCTCTCCCGCCCGCTCCGCCCAGAGCGAACGCGTGGGGGCTGGGAACTCACTGGCGGTCTCCCGTGGTTAGTTTGGTACGAGCGGTTCGTCAAGAAAGGTACGCGCGACTGCTTGCCTTTCCTGTCAGTGTCCGCGATCCATCCTGCCGGAGGTGTTGTGGTGATCTTCACGCCAGGCGCGAATCGGCGCTCCTGCGGCGTTGCCTCCGGTCGGGACGGCGGGCCGGCCGAGCGAGACGAGGTAACCGTGAGTCAGCATCGAGTGGTCGGGCCCGAGGGCGCCGCGCACGTGGACAACGTAGAGGGGCCCAACCATGGCTGACTTCCCCTTCGGTTTCGGCAAGGCCTCGGGCGACGACGATCCCGACCGGCCGCGCGGCGGCTCGGGTGGCTCGGGGGGCTCCGGCGGCTCGAACCCGAACGACCCGTTCGGCTTCGCGGCGGCCGGCGGCGACCCGAACAATCCGTTCGGCGCGCTGTTCGGGCAGATGAACCAGGCCGACCTGGGCGCGGCCTTCCAGCAGCTGGGCAAGCTGCTGTCCTACGAGGGTGGCCCGGTCAACTGGGACCTGGCCCGGGACATCGCCCGGCAGACCGTGTCCCAACAGGGCGACGCGTCGATCGGCGCGGTCGAGCGCGCAGGCGTCGAGGAATCGGTGCGGCTGGCCGAGCTGTGGCTGGACGAGGCCACCTCGCTGCCCTCCGGGGTGAGCACCACCGCGGCCTGGAGTCGCGCCGAGTGGATCGAGGCGACGCTGCCGCAGTGGCGCGCGCTGGTCGAACCGCTGGCCACCCGGGTGGTCGCGGCCATGGGCGAGATGATGCCCGAGGAGATGCAGAGCATGGCCGGGCCGCTGCTCGGCATGATGCGCGGCATGGGCGGTGCGATGTTCGGCGCCCAGGTCGGCCAGGCGCTCGGCGCGCTGGCCGGCGAGGTGGTCGGCTCGACCGACATCGGGCTGCCGATCGGACCGGCAGGCAAGGCCGCGCTGCTGCCCGCCAACCTGACCGCGTTCGGCGAGGGGCTCTCCCTGCCGCAGGACGAGGTGCGGCTGTATCTGGCGCTGCGCGAGGCCGCGCACCAGCGGCTGTTCGGGCATGTGCCGTGGCTGCGGCAGCACCTGTTCGGCGCGGTCGAGGCGTATGCGCGCGGCATCAAGGTGGACATGAGCCGGCTCGAGGAGGCCGCGGGTCGGATCGACCCGAGCAACCCCGAGGCACTCCAGGAGGCGTTCTCCCAGGGCCTGTTCGAGCCCGAGGAGACGCCGGAGCAAAAGATCGCGCTGTCCCGCCTGGAGACCGCGTTGGCGCTGGTGGAGGGCTGGGTGGACGCGGTCGTGCACAGCGCCGCCGCACCCCGGCTGCCCTCGGCGGGCGCGCTGCGCGAGACGCTGCGCCGGCGGCGGGCCACCGGCGGTCCGGCCGAGCAGACCTTCGCCACGCTGGTCGGCCTGGAGCTGCGCCCGCGCCGGTTGCGGGACGCGGCGCGGTTGTGGGCCTCGCTGGCCGACGCGCGCGGCATCGACGGGCGGGACGCGGTGTGGCAGCACCCCGACCTGCTGCCGACCGCCGACGACCTGGACGACCCGGACGGCTTCGTGCACCACGCCGAGCTGGACCTGTCCGGCCTGGACGCCGAGTTGGACGCGGACCTGGACCGGCTGGAGTCGACCGGCGACCCGGGCAAGGCGGGTGACCAGGCGACCGACGAGAAGCCGGGCGACAAGCCGGGCGAGTCCCGCGACGGTGGCGACGAGTCGAAGGGCCGGGACGACAAGAAGGGCCCCGACGCGTGAGCCTTCGGCTCGACGCCGTCGACGTACTGGCGAAGTGGGACGCGCCCGACGACCGGGGCGAGCGGCTGCGCCTGGACTATCTGGCGCACCTTGCCGCGCATCGGGACGGCATGCTCAAGAGTTGCCGCCACGCGCACGTGACGGCGAGCGCGCTGATCGTGGACCCGGTCGGCGGTCGGGTGTTGCTCACCCTGCATGCCAAGGTCCGCAAGTGGCTGCAAACCGGCGGGCACTGCGAGCCGGGTGATCGCACGTTGGCCGACGCGGCGCTGCGCGAGGCTCGGGAGGAGTCCGGGATCACCGGCCTGACTCTGCTCGCGGCCGGCGCGCCGGTGTTGTTGGACCGGCACGACACCCCGTGCGCGGTGCACCTGGACGTGCAGTACGCGGCGCTGGCTCCGGCTGGCGCGACCGAGGTGATCAGCGAGGAGTCGCTGGACCTGCGCTGGTTCGGGTTCGACGCGCTGCCCACCGAGACCGACGACTCGGTCCGCGCGCTGGTGACCCGGGCCCGCGCGGTGCGCTGAGCGACGCCGCGCGCCGAAACGCCACGAGGGGCGCCCGACCGGGATCGATCGGTCGGGCGCCCCTCGTTCGGTCTTCCACTGATCCCAGCTGCTACCGACGCCGGCTGCTACTGACCCCAGGTGTTGCCGCGCACGCCGCCGTCCTGGCCCAGGCCGCGGCGGGCCAGGTAGCCGCCCTCGACGATGAACTCGGCGGGCGGGAGCAGCTCGCTGGGCTGGACCACGACGTAGCCCTCGCCCATGAAGGCCATGTTCCAGCCCTCGCCGGTGCCCCGGCGACGCCGGTAGATCCGCGCCGAGTTGGTCTGCGCCTGCATGCTGATCGACAACCGGGTGCTCCACGCGATCACCGCGTCGGAGTCGGCGAACACCTCGGCGCCGTGGGTGACCCGCATGATCAGCGGCTTGCCCGAGGTCATCAGCGCGATCTTGCCGTTGCCGCTGATGTCGAGGTTGTACGAACCGGCGCCGGCGACCGACTGCGCGCTCTCGATCGCCACCACGTTCCAGCTCAGCGTGCTGTCCAGGGCCAGTACGTACTGCCCGTCCACGCTCAGCCCCTCGAAGTCGAGGTCGAGTACGTGGATCGACTGGGACATGTTGGCCAGCCACATGGTGCCGGTGCCGTACGCGCGCATCAGCTGGAGTTGTTCGCCGGTGGCCGCGGCGGCCTGCTGTTCGGCGCCGGTGCGCAGGTTGCCGTCGAAGTCGATGGCGCCCTGGTAGGCGACCATCGAGCCGACCCGGGCCAGGCAGTGGTCAGGGAGGCCGTTGCCGAGTTGGACCTTGAGCATGTGCTCGTTCTGCAAGCTGAATCGCTCGGGTGTCTGGACCGGCGCGTGGCCGAAAAGCGAGCTCTGCACGGTGTTCCTCCTTCGCTCGCGGTCAGCCGCGCATGTGGAAACGGTCGGTGGCGTCCTCGGCCGGTTGCACGACGACGAAGCCGTTGCCCTTGAAGGACACCTGCATCGCCTCGCCGGAACCACGCCCAACGATGCCGCCGAGCCGCATCGAGCGTTTGGTGCCGACCTTGAGGCTGGTGCTCCAGGCGACCAGCGCGTCCGGGTCGACGTAGGTCTCGCGCTCGGCGGGGTTGAGCACCACCGGGGTGCCGCGCGTGGTGATCGCCACCCAGCCCTGGCCGGAGAGTTCCATGTTGAACATGCCGTTGCCGCTGAACTTGGCGGTGACCCCGCTGATCATCTTGATCCGGTGTTCGAGGGTCTCGTCGAACGCGAGGATGTTGCTCGCGTTGACCGACAGCCCCTCGCCCGGGTTGAGCTGCATGATGGCCACGTCGGCGCCGTAGTCGGCGAAGTAGATGTCCCCCTGGCCGGTGCAGCTCATCAACTGCATGCGCTCCCCGGTGAGCCCGCTGGTCACCCGGCGCTGGATGCCCTGGCCGTAGCCGGCCATCCGGATGTAGCCCTCATAGGCGATCATCGAGCCCTGCTTGGCCAGCACGCCGGGCGCGCCGGGCTGGATGTTGACCCGGCAGATCTTGTGGCCGTGCGCGCTCATCCGGGCCTGGGGGGCGGTCTGCCCGTACGCGGCGATCAGTTGCTGATCCATGTTCCCCTCACACCTCGTAGGGCTGGACGACGATGAAGTTGTTGGTGCCCGGCGGGCACCGGAACTGCAGGTTGACCGTCTCGCCGCTGTGTCCGGGGAACGCGGTACGGCGCAGCCGCATCTGGGTCGTGGTGGAGACGTCCATGTCGGTCCAGGCCACGATCGCGTTGCTGTCCGCGAAGGTCGGGCCCTGCACGGGCAACACCAGCGGGATGCCCTTGGTCTTGACCACCACCGTGCCCTGGCCGCTGAACGTCTGGGCGAACAGCGCGCCGCCGGGGATGCCGGCGCCCTCGACCCGGGCCGGTTCGATGGTCAGTCCCTCGTCGAAGGCGAGCACGTTGGCCACGTTGACGAACAACTTGTTGCCCTGGAGTTCGACCAGGTGCAGGTTGGCCGCGTCCTCGGCGAGGAACACCTCCCCGTTGCCCTCGCAGCGCATCAGTTCGAGGGACTGGCCGGTCTGCCGGTTGTCGAACCGGCTGCGCAGGCTCTGGCCCTGGAACTTGAACTTCACGTCGCCCTGGTAGGCCACCATCACGCCCTGTCGGGCGATCACCTTGCCGCCGGAGACGTCGACGCGCACCATCTTGGGGTTCTGCTGGGCCCAGCGACCACCGGCGGGCACCTCGCGGTACTGCTCGATGCCGTACTGGAAGGCCGGCTCGGGCGTGGCCAGGCCGACGCCGGGGGGCGGTCCGGGCGGGCCGCCCTGGACCGGCCCGGGCGGCATGGGCCCGCCGTGCATCGGGCCGGGTGGCATCGGGCCGCCGGGTACCGGCATCTGGAGGGTGGGCTGCATCTGGCCGGGCTGCCCCGGGCCGGGATATCCGCCGGGTCCGGGCGGGCCCGGCGCCGGGTAGCCACCGGGCTGACCGGTGCCGGGCGGCGCGGGCGGCGCCATGTGCCCCTGGTGCGGCATCTGGTTCGGGTAGCCACCGGGACCGGGCGGCCCGGGCGGCGGCGGATAACCACCGGGAGCACCGTGCGGCGGTGTACCGGGACCCTGCTGGTACGGCGGCTGCGGCGGGCCGGGGGGCGGCGGATAACCACCGGGCGCACCATGCGGCGGTGTGCCGGGGCCCTGCTGGTACTGCGGCGGGCCGGGCGGCGGCGGGTAGCCGCCGGGGGCGCCATGCGGAGGTGTACCGGGACCCTGCTGGTACGGCGGCTGCGGCGGACCGGGGGGCGGCGGGTAGCCACCGGGCGCACCGTGCGCGGGCGTGCCCGGACCTTGCTGGTACTGCGGCGGCGGCCCGCCGAGAGGTGGCTGCGGCGGGCCGCCGGCGATCGGCATCGTGCCCACCGGCTGGGGCGCGGGCGGCGGCCCGCCGCCGGGTGGGCCGAAGGACGGCGCGGGCTGATGTTGCGGCGGCCCGCCCGAGGGCGGTGCGAAGCCGGGGGCGCCACCGGGCGGCACGGGCACCGGCTTCGGCGCCGGCTCGGGCTCGTCCTCGGCCACCTCGCCGCCGAAGTTCTCCAGGAGCGCGCGCAGCCCGCCGTCGAAGCCCTGCCCGACCGCGGAGAAGCGCCAGACGTCCTTCTTGTAGAGGTCCGCGATCATCACCGCGCGCTCGGTGCTGAACTCGCGCCCGGTGAACGAGTAGCGCGCGACCTCCTGGCCGCCCGCCACGATCCGCAGGTAGCCCGAGGCGACCTGGGACATCACCCCGTCGCCGTCCACGGTCGCGGTGAACGCGAGCTTGTTGACACTCGCCGGAACCCGGTCGAGGGTGACCCGGAAGGACTCGGTGTCGCCGGCCTGCGCGCCGAGGAGCTGAATCGACTCCTCGGGCGACTTGGGCTGGTTGAAGAAGATGAAGTACCGATCGTCGGACAGCCGTTCGCTCGCGTCCAACCCGAAGCACGCGATGTCGAACGTCAGCCCGGGGCTGTCCAGTTGCACCCCGACGTACAGATCGGTCCCCGCGGTCAGGTCGGACAGCTTCGACTTCTGTCCCTTCCTGAACTCGACCACTGTGTGGCTCCCTTCCCCGCTTTTCCGCCACCGGCGGTGCGGGCGCCCACCACCTGGGTCCCCGCCGCGCACGGCACGCTACAACATCGAATCCGCCCCGGTCCGGGTACGGCGCAACGCGCGGCGGCCCCCTGATGCCCGACCCGGACGGCCCCCCGCGACCGGTTGCCGGCTGCGTACGCGCCTCACGCTATACGCCCGAATCCGGCCCCGCGACGACTCGCGGCGGGCGGATCCGGGTCAGTCGCGGCGCTTGCGGGCGGCCCGATCGCGCGTTGTCCCGGCACGCGCACCGTCCGCAGCGGCGGTGCCCTTCCGGGCCCCGCGCGCGCCCGCCGCACCGGGCCGGTCGCGGGTCGGCGCGGCCGACTCGCGCTCGGCGCGCGGCGGCTCCGGCTCGGCGGCCCCGCCGTCCTCGTCGTCGCTCGGCGCGAGCCCGCTCGCGGCGGCGACGCCCTCCAGATATCCGCGGGCACGTTCGGTGCGCGGATAGGCCGCGAGCAGCGTCCAAAAACGTGGGCCGTGACCCGGTACCAGCAAATGCGCCAACTCGTGCAGCAATACATAGTCGACGACATAGGTCGGCATGCCGCGCAATCGTGTGGAGAGCCGGATCGTGCCGTCGATCGGCGTGCACGAACCCCAGCGACTGTTCTGATTGCCCACCCAGCGCACGCTCGCCGGTTCGGCCCGCCCGTCCAGATAGCGCGCGGACAACTCCCGGGCCCGCGCGGCCAGGTCCTCGTCACTGGGCCGGCGGCGGCGCTCCTGGGCGGCCAGCCGCTCCAGCATCACGCCGACCCAGCGTTTCTCCTCGGTCTGCGTCATTCGGCCGGGGAGCAGGACCACGGTGCGGTCCCCGTCCCGGTAGGCCGACACGGTTCGTCTCCGCCGGGCGCTGCGACGCACCTCGACGGCACCCTGATAGGGGGCTCCGGACAACATGTCGTGTCCGGCCCCGGGATCCGCGACCACAACCAGGACGTTAACCGAAGGCACCGACAGGGCGCCGCCGCTTCGGGCCGACCGGGGATATTCGGCGCCGCTTTTCGCGGGCATAAGCAATATTCGTTCGATATCTCTCATTCCATTCTTCTCTGCCTAATATTTCCAAATAGCATATTCATACGCCGCCTGTGGACAACAAAATGCCCGATCGCTTCTCCGGCAGGCACCCTGGGGCATGTCCTCGGTTCTTCTGCGTCCACTGCTCAAGCCCGCGCTGCGTCGGTTGTGGCGCGATCGACAGACCCTGCAACTGGGCCTGGATCCGCGCCGGGCGGTGTTGCTCGGCGGCCTGGATCCGCTGACCTCACGTTTCGTGGAGCACCTGGACGGCACCCGCGATCCGGCCCAACTGCACGAGGTGGCCGAGCGGATCGGCCTGGGGCCCGCCCGGGCGGCGGCGGTCCTGGAGTTGCTGGCGCGTGAGGGTGTCCTGGAGGACGCCGCCGGGCGCCCCACCCCGGTCCCCTCGCTGCCCGGTGCGCGGGCCCGGCTCGGTCCGGACCTGACCTCGCTGGCCCTGGTGCACGGCAGCGGCGCCGCGGGCCTGGCCGTGCTCGAGCATCGTTCCCGGGCGGTGGTGGCGGTGCACGGCGCCGGTCGGGTCGGCGCGGCGGTGGCCGGGCTGCTGGCCGCCGCCGGCGTCGGCCACGTGGTGCCCGCCGATCGCCGACCGGTGCGCGCGGGCGACGCCGGGCCGGTGGCACACGGATGGGACGCGTCGCGACCGCGCCGGGAGACCACCGTACGGGCCGCGCTGCGCCGGCTGGCCCCGGGAGTGCGCTGCGCGCTGCCCGCCGGGCGCGGCACCCCCGATGTCGCGGTACTCGTCCCGGAGGGTCGCCCGGATCCGGCCCCGGGTGCCCGACTGGTCCACCGGCGGGTTCCGCATCTGTACGCGGACATCCGCGAAACCACCGGAGTGATCGGGCCGTTCGTCCTGGTCGGGCGCTCGGCGTGCGGGCGCTGCCTGGATCTGGCCCGCAGCGACCGGGACCCGGGCTGGCCGCGGCTGCTCGCCCAACTCGCCGCGGCGCCCGGCCCCGGCGACGCGCCGTGCGATGTGGTGCTCGCCACCGAGGTGGCCGCCCGGGCCGCCCTTCAGGTGCTCACCTTCCTGGACGGCGGGCTGCCCACGACCGTGGACGGGACGGTGGAGATCGAGCTGCCGGACGGGCTGACCCGGCGCCGCAGCTGGGCACCGCACGCGCGCTGCGACTGCGGGGCCACCCGCCCGGCGCAAGAGGTGGGCCCCATCACACATGGGACGGCGTCCGGTCGGACACAATGGGTCGCGTGAGCGATCTTCCGCGCAGGGCCGTCACCCGCACCGCCAAGCTCGCGTCCCTCCCGCTGGGGGTGGCCGGCCGGGCGACACTGGGCCTGGGCAGGCGCATCGGCGGCCGACCGGCCGAGCTGGTCGCCGCCGAGCTCCAGCAGCGCACCGCGCAGCAACTCTTCAAGGTGCTCGGGGAGTTGAAGGGCGGCGCGATGAAACTCGGGCAGGCCCTGTCGGTGTTCGAGGCGGCGCTGCCCGAGGAGGTGGCCGGGCCCTACCGCTCGGCGCTGACCAAGTTGCAGGACGCCGCGCCACCGATGCCGGCCCGTACCGTACACAAGGCGCTCGCGGACAATCTGGGCACCGACTGGCGTTCGCTGTTCGAGGAGTTCACCGAGACTCCCGCGGCGGCGGCCTCGATCGGCCAGGTGCACCGGGCGGTGTGGCACGACGGCCGCGAGGTGGCGGTCAAGATCCAATATCCCGGGGCCGGCGACGCGCTGATCTCCGACCTCAACCAGCTCGGGCACGTCGCGCGCTTCGCCGGCGCGCTGATCCCGGGCATCGACGTCAAGCCGCTGATCGCCGAGCTCAAGGCCCGGGTGGCCGAGGAGCTCGACTACCAGCTGGAGGCGGAGGCGCAGACCGCGCACGCGGTGGAGTTCGACGGCGACCCGGACATCTTCGTACCGCACGTGGTGCACCAGACCGAGCGGGTGCTGATCACCGAGTGGATGACCGGCAAGCCGCTGTCCCAGGTGATCGACCGGGGCAGCCAGGACGAGCGGGACCGGGCCGGGCACATGCTCAGTCGTTTTCTGTTCTCCGGGCCGGCCCGGACCGGCATGCTGCACGCCGACGCGCATCCGGGCAACTTCCGGCTTCTGGAGGACGGGCGCCTCGGCGTACTGGACTTCGGTACGGTCAACCGGTTGCCCGAGGGGCTGCCCGAGCCGATCGGCCGGGCATTTCGACTCGCGCTCGACGGCGACGCGGACAGCGTCATGCAGGTGCTGCGCACCGAGGGCTTCGTCAAGCCGTCGATCAAGCTGGACGCCGCCGAGGTGCTCGACTACCTGCTGCCGTTCCTGGAACCGGCCGAGGCCGAGGAGTTCACCTTCACCCGGGCCTGGATGCGCGAGCAGGGCGCGCGGATCGGCGACCCGCGCAATCCCGCGTCCGCGCTGGCCCGGCAGCTCAATCTGCCGCCGAGCTATCTGCTCATCCACCGGGTCACGCTGAGCACCATCGGGGTGTTGTGCCAGCTCGGCGCCACCGCGCCGTTCCGCGAGGAACTGGCCACCTGGCTGCCGGGGTTCGCCGACACGGACGAAGCGGACTATCCGGACGAGGAGTTCGACTTCACCCTCGAGGACGTCGAGGAGTTCGAGGAGATCGACGGCGTCGCGGCTGCCGAGGGCCCGGAGGACGCCGCCGGGCGCTGACGACACCCACGCCGAAGGGCGGCACCCCGATCAGGGTGCCGCCCTTCGGCGTATCGGCGGGCCTCGCTACATCACCGCGATGGCGAGGGCGCGGCGCGCCCGCATGGAGGCGACCTCCGCCCGGCGGCGCATCCGGCGCGCCATCCGGACGTGGTACGCCCTGCGTTGGAGCTCCGCGTCGCGGAGCTGTTGATCCATCCGAGCCCTCGCGAGGGCTTCGTTGATCAGATGCAACTCCCTGCTCCTGTCATTGGGAAGAACGGCGTTCATGTCGTGGATGTGCTTCATCGGTTCCTGCGCGTACGCGGTGCTGCTTCGAGTGCTCGTGCGTCGGGGTCCGGCCGGCGGGGTCACGCGACGACCTCCGTCTTGCGCGGACGGCCGCGGGGACGCTTGCGGGCGACGACGACGCCCTGCACGAAGAGCTCGCCACCCCACACGCCCCAGGGCTCGCGGCGCTCGAGCGCGCCCTGCAGGCACATCTCGCGCACCGGGCACTCCCGGCACAGGGCCTTCGCGTACTCGACGTCCTCGGGGGACTCGGCGAAGAAGACCTCGGGGTCGTAGGAACGGCAGGGGATCGTGGCGTCGAGCTGCTCGGTGTCCTCGAACGCGGTGAGGGTCATCAGGTCTACCTCCGATGTCGCTGTGGCTGTGCTGCCGGGTGCGGGGGGTTTGACGTGGGGCACGGGGTGCTCCTGTGATTCGTGGGACTCGTGTCCCCGGTGGTCGCTACTCGGTTTTCGCTGACAGCCGACAAAAGACAAGGGCCGCGGATCCCGGTGTTCGGGATTCCGCGGCCCTGGAGGGTGCCGACCTGACTTCTCGTCAGGTCCTGTTCCTCCAGGACGGATACCCGTTGTTCCCGGCAAAACCGGCCATGGTCATTCCATTGGCCTGCTGCGTTTCCTGCTGCTGCGCCTGCTCGCAAGCCGCCGCAGCCGACGGTCGCTCGCTGCGACGCGTCGCCGTTGCCTGCTCGCCCTGCCACGGACCCTCGGCGCTGCCCGCCAGACCGACGAGACCTGAGGCACCCGCTGCTGCGGACACACCACTGCCGGTGCCGCGCAGTTGCGCGGAGGCGGTGATCAGGGCATCGGTCCCGGCATACGACGGCACCAAGGAGAGCCCGGCCAGGCCGGACTTGAGCAGGTGGAGATCGGCATGCGACAGCTTGGCGGAGCCCACCGACACCACGACCGAAGCGGCGGCGAACGCCTGACGCTGGGCTTTCAGGTTCCTGGTAATCACGACGTTCACCTCCTTCCGAGAGGGTTTCGGGGCAACACCGCAGGGGTGCTTCCAAGTTTCAGTGGACGAGCACGGTCGAACGTTCCGACCGTGCTCGTGAGCGTAGATGCGGTTTGGAGCAAGGCGCAAACGATTTATCGCATGGTCCTCGTCACTCGAGGGAATCCCCTCGGATCTCACCCTTCGTCCGGGGCATCCTCGACCTCCGGAATGTGGCCGTAGAGCTCGGGATCCGGGTCGATCGCGAGATCGTGACCGGCACACAGGGCGAGTACGTCGTCACCGAATCGCTCCAGCTTGGTCCGGCTCACCCCCGGAATCGCGGCGAGTTGGCGCTCGTTGAGCGGCCGGGTCTCGGCGATCGCGGTCAGCGTCGCGTCGGTGAAGATCACGAACGCCGGCTGGCTCTGCTCCTGGGCCCGGTCCAGGCGCCAGGCGCGCAACTGCTCGAAGAGGAACTCGTCGACGTCCGAGGGGCAGTCCAGACAGCGGCCGATCTTGCGTTCGGCGGCGTCCTGCAACGCCCTGGCACACACCCGGCAGCGCACCGGGCCGACCTTGCGCCGGGCCCGGGCGGTGCCGTCGAGGCCGCGCCCGGCGCCCGGCGAGCGGTAGGCGTCCGGCCGCCCCGCGCCCGCCCCGCGACCGCCGTCCGAGCCACGCAGGCCGTCCAGGAAGCGGGACGCCTTGCGCCCGCGACCGCCCGGGGTGCGCGCCAACGACCAGGACAGGGTCAGCTGCTCGCGGGCCCGGGTCACCCCGACGTAGAGCAGCCGGCGCTCCTCCTCGATCTTGTCGGGGGTGTCCGCGTAGGCGATCGGCATCATCCCCTCGTTGAGCCCGACCAGGAACACCGCGTCCCACTCCAGGCCCTTGGCCGCGTGCAGCGACGCCAGCGTGACGCCCTCCACGGTCGGCGCGTGTTGCGCGTTCGCCCGCTCGGCCAGCTCGGCGTTGAATTCGCGCAGCGTCGCGTCCGGTCGCTTGGCGGCGAACTCCTCGGCGAGGCGCAGCAGCGCGGCCAGCGATTCCCACTTCTCCCGGGTCTGGCCGGATCCCGCGGGCGGCTCCGGACTCCACCCGGTGTTGCCGAGCACCGCGCGCACCTCGTCGGCCAGTGCGCCGGCCTCCGGATCCGCGCCGCCGGAGATCGCGTGCGCGCGCAGGAAGCCGGTCGCCTGTCGCACCTCGGCCCGCTCGAAGAACCGCTCGGCACCCTTGAGCAGATAGGCCACCGACCGGTCGGCGAGCGCCTGCTCGTAGGACTCGGACTGCGAGTTGGTGCGAAACAGCACGGCGATCTCGGCGGGCCGCACACCGTCGTCGATCAGTTCGCGGATGCGCTTGGCGGTGCTCTCCGCCTCGGCCTGTTCGTCGGCGTGCTCGACGAAGCGCGGCTCGGGGCCGGTGCCGCGCTGCGAGATCAGCTCCAGGCGGTGCTTGGCCGCCTCGCCGGAGGCGTGCGCGAGCAGCCGGTTGGCCAGGCCCACCACCTGCGGGGTCGAGCGGTAGTCGCGGATCAGCTCGACCAGTTCCGCGTCCGGATGGCGGCGGCGAAAGCCCAGCAGGTAGGCGGGTGTCGCGCCGGTGAACGAGTAGATGGTCTGGCTCGCGTCGCCGACCACGCACAGGCTGCGGGCCCCGGTCGCCCACAGGTCGAGCAGCCGCTGCTGGAGCGGGTTGACGTCCTGGTACTCGTCCACCGTGAAGTGCCGGTATTGCGCCTGCACCGCCTCGCGCACCTCGGGGCGCTCGTCGAGCAGCCCGATGGTGAGCAGCAACACGTCCTCGAAGTCCATCCGGCCCTTGCCGGACTTGATCTTCTCGTAGGCGGCGTAGACGTGGGCGATCTCGGCGGCCGGGCGCGGCGGCTTGCGCCCGGCCGCGAGCACCGCGCCCGGATAGTCGTCCGGCGCGGTCTGGGTGGCCTTGGCCCACTCGATCTCGCCGGTGATGTCGCGCAGCTCGGTGCGATCGGCCCGCAGCCGGCAGTGCTGCATCGCCTCCCGGACCAGCGGGACCTTGGTCTCGACCAGTTGCGGCGGCGGGCCGGCGAACACCTTCGGCCAGAAGTAGGAGAGCTGGCGCAGCGCCGCCGCGTGGAAGGTGCGCGCCTGGACGCCGGGCACGCCCAGGTCGCGCAGCCGGCCGCGCATCTCCCCCGCGGCCCGCGCGGTGAAGGTGACCGCGAGGGTCTGGCCGGGCTGCATCGCACCGGTGAGCACGCCGTAGGCGATCCGGTGGGTGATCGCGCGGGTCTTGCCGGTGCCCGCGCCCGCGAGCACGCACACGGCGCCGTCGACGGCCTTGGCCACCCGCCGCTGCTCGGGATCGAGCGCGTCCAGGACCTCGTCGGGGGAAGCGATCATCGGCCCATCCTCTCAGGCGTCCCCCCGGGCCGAGGCCGGTTGTCCACAGGCGCCGGGATGTGCCCGGGGGCGGAATCAAACCGGGCCCGCGCACGTTGGCGACGTGGACGGCCGTGCCCGGACCGGGCGGACCCAGGACCCGAAGGAGTGCATGACGATGTCGGCCCCCGTGACGATGTACAGCACGACGTGGTGCGGCTACTGCCGCCGGCTCAAGAGCCAGATGGAGCGCGAGGGCATCGCGTACACCGAGGTCAACATCGAACAGGACCCCGCGGCGGCCGACTTCGTGATGAGCGTGAACGGCGGCAACCAGACCGTGCCGACGCTGGTCATCCTGCCGGCCGACGGCGGCGCGCCGCTGTGGACCGCGACCAACCCGAGCCTGGCCCAGGTCAAGGCCGCCGTCGCGGAGGCCGCCGCCGCCTGACCGGGCGACCGGGCGACCGGGCGAGACCCCACCGGCCCGCGACGGGACATCGTCGCGGGCCGGGTCGGTCCGGGCGCGAGCTACCAGTGGTTGCCCTCGTCGAGCGGTTCGCCGTACCACTTCTCGATCAGGTGTCGGGCGATCGAGATCGTTCCGGGCAGCAGTACCTCGCCCGCGTCGACCGCCTCCTTGAGCTGGGCGCGGGTGAACCAGCGGGCCTCGCTGATCTCCTCGCCGTCCACTCGCACCTCCTCGTCCTGCGTGTAGGCGATGAAGCCCAGCATCAGGCTGGAGGGGAACGGCCACGGCTGGCTGGCCAGGTATTCGGTGGACGTGGTGCGCACGCCCACCTCCTCGTGCAGTTCGCGGGCGACCGCCTGCTCCAGCGACTCGCCGGGCTCGACGAAGCCCGCGAAGGTGGAGAGCCGCCGCTCCGGCCAGCTCTCCTGACGGCCCAGCAGGCAGCGGTCGTCCCGGTCCAGGACGAGCATGATCACCGCCGGGTCGGTGCGCGGGTAGTGCTCGGTCCCGCAGGCCGGACAGCGGCGCACGTGCCCGGCGGCGACGATCTCGCTCGGTTGCCCGCAGCGCGCGCAGAACCGGTGCGTGCGGTGCCAGTGGTAGAGCCCGGTCGCGTGCACGAGCAGGCCCGCGTCCCGGTCGTCCAGGAGCGTGCCCAGTTCGCGCAGCGCGCCCTCACGCTCCCCGGCGGCGAGTTCGGCGGGCTCCTCGACGGTGATCGCGAAGTACGGCACGCCGGCCGCGTCCACGCCGAGCAACAATCGCTCGCCCTCGGGCGCGTGCGCCGGGTCGACCAGGACCAGGCGTGGTGCGCCCGCGTCGCCCGACCAGCACGCCCGGCCCTGGGCCAGGACCAGTACGCGCGCGTCGGGCCGGCGCCACGCGGCGGCCAACCACGCCTCGTCCAGGCGGTGTTCGCTCGCCCGGTCGAGGGTGGACCGGGCCAGTAGCTGCCCGGCGACGGGCTTGGGGTGGATCAACTGTCGTCCCTCCCGGATCGTGCGTCGTGCCAGGTCGCCGCGAGGTCCTGCCACAGGTGGGCGGCGGCCTCCGCGCCCTTGAGCAGCAGCGGCTTCTCCACCTTCTCATCGACCGAATGCCAGCCGTCGTCGGGCAGCGAGACGCCCAGGAAGACCACCGGCGCGCCGAGCACGTCCTGCAGATCGGCCTCCGGCCCGGAGCCGCCCTCGCGGGTGTACAGGATCTCCGTGTCGAACGCCCGGCCGAGCGCGCGCGTGACCGAGCGCAGTGCGGGATGGTCGAGCGGGGTCAGGCACGGCCGCACGCCGGTGCCGAAGTCGAGCTCGCAGCGGATCCCGGCGGGCACCCGCTCGGTCACCCACGCGCGGACCAGTTCGGCGATCCGCGCCGGGTCCTGCCGGTCCACCAGGCGGAACGAGATCTTGGCATGCGCGGACGCGGGCACGATGGTCTTGCGGCCGGGGCCGGTGTAGCCGCCCCAGATGCCGTTGACCTCGGCGGTCGGGCGCGCCCACACCCGCTCGAGGGTGGTGTAGCCGGCCTCGCCGCTCGGCGCCGCGGACTTGGCGTTGACCAGCCACGCGTCCTCGTCGAACGGCAGCTTGGCGAACAACTGCCGTTCGTGGTCCGTGAGTTCGCCGACCTCGTCGTAGAAGCCGGGAATCGTCACGTGCGCGTTGTCGTCGTGCAGCGCGGCGATCAGTCGGGCCAGCGCGGTGGCCGGGTTGGGTACCGCGCCGCCGAACGAGCCGGAGTGGATGTCGGCGGTGGGGCCGAAGAAGTCGATCTGCAGCTCGGCCAGGCCGCGCATCCCGGTGCACGTGCTGGGCGTGTCCGCGCCCCACATGCCGGTGTCGGACACCACGACCACATCGCACGCGAGCCGGTCCCGGCGCTCGCGCAGCAGCGCGGGCAGGTGCGGCGAGCCGGACTCCTCCTCGCCCTCGACGATCAGCTTGAGGTTGACCGCGGGCGTGTCGCGTCCGGTGGCCGCCAGGTGCGCGCGCACCCCGAGCAGGTGGAAGAGCACCTGCCCCTTGTCGTCGGCCGCGCCGCGCGCGTACAGCCGGTCGCCCACGTCGGTCGGCTCGAACGGCGGCGTACTCCAGCCGTCGGCGAGCGCGGCGGGCTGCACGTCGTGGTGTCCGTAGACCAGCACGGTGGGCGCGTCCGGGTCGGCCGAGGGCCACTCGGCGAACACCGAGGGCAGCCCGGGCGTCTCCCATACCTCCACGGTCGGGAAGCCGGCCTCGCCCAGCGCGCCGGCCAGCCACCGGGCGCTGCGCTCGACATCGGCCGCCGCGGCCGGGTCGCCGGAGATCGAGGGAATGGCCAGCCAGGTGCGCAGGTCGGCGAGGAAGTCGGCGGCGTGCGCGTGTACGTGGCCGGCGATGTCGGGGTCGGGATTGCTCATACGTTCGACCATATGCCTGCCGTCCGAGCGCGCGGCACGCGGCGCGGGCCGAGGCAAACACGACGCTCGCGCATTCGGCGGGTTACCGTCGGCCGATGACCACGTTGCGTGTCGCGACCTTCAATCTCCTGCACGGCATGGATCTCGCCGACGGCGTGTCGGACCCGGCCCGACTGCGGGCCGCGCTGGCCGAGTTGGACGCCGACATCGTCGCCCTCCAGGAGGTGGACCGGCATCAGGAGCGCTCGGGCGGGGCCGATCAGGCGGCGCTCGCGGCCGAGGCGCTGGGCATGACGCAGTGGCGCTTCCTGGCCTCGGTGCACGGTGTCCCGGCGCCGGTGTCGGGGTGGACCGAGGACGAGCCGGTGCCGGGCGAGCGCCGGGTCTACACGGCGGGCGAGCGGGGCGAGGGCGGGCCCGGCTACGGCATCGCGCTGCTGTCCCGGCTGCCGGTGTCGCGTTGGCGGGTGCGGCGCTTCCCGGCCGCGCCGCTGAGCCTGCCGCTGCGGGTGCAGGGCCGGCCGGGCCTGACCCGGGTGCCGGACGAGCCCCGGGGCGTGCTCGCGGCGGTGGTCGAGGGGCCGCACGGGCCGTTCACCGTGCTGGCCGCGCACCTGTCCTTCGTCCCCGGCTGGAACATCTCGCAGTTGGCCCGGATCCGCCGCTCCACCGCCGACCTGCCCGGCCCGCAGCTGCTGCTCGGCGACTTCAACCTGCCGGGCCGGATCCCCCAGGCGGTGGTCGGCCGACGCGGGCGCGGTGCGGGCGCGGTCCGCTGGCGCTCGCTGGCCCGCGTCCCCACCTACCCCTCGTACCATCCGCGCGTGCAGTTCGACCACGTGCTCGGCCACGGCATCGGCCCGGAAGCGGTCCGCCGCACCGAGGCGGTCCGCCTGGGCGTCTCCGACCACTGCGCCCTGGTGGTCGAACTGAAGGTGGGTTAGCGCCGCGGCTCAGGCGGTCAGTCGGGCCCCGCGCAGCCCGTCGTGCCGGGCGACGACCGGGCGGTATTGCAGCAGGACCATCGCCGCGTCGTCCTGGAGGGGGTGGCCGACGTGGCGCTGCACGTCCGCCTCCAGGCGGTCCAGGGTGTCCTCGACGCCGGGCAGCGCGTCCGGGGCGCGGTCGGGCAGCGGGTAGAACTCGCCGGCCGCGTTGCGCGCCTCGATGATGCCGTCCGTGTAGAGCAGCAGCCGGTCGTCGCGCAGCAGCGGCACCCGCAACACCGGCAGCTCGAGCCGGCGCAGGTCCAGGATGCCCAGCGGCGGCGTCGGGGCCGGCGGGTCGAGCGGGCGCGCGTGCGCCCCGCGCAGCAGCAGCGGGGCCGGGTGGCCGCAGTTGAGCACGTCCACGCTGTCCGTGTCGTGCGGGAAGCCGAGCAGGATCAGCGTGACGAACTCCTCGTCGTCCTCGCCGAGTCGACGCTCCAGGCTGGCCGAGAGCCGGCGGGCCACACCCGGCAGGTCCTGCTCCTCGTACGCGGCCTCGCGAAACGCGCTGAGCACCGCGGCGGCGGTCCGCACCGCGCCCAACCCCTTGCCGCGCACGTCGCCGATCGCCACCCGGATGCCGAACGGTGTGGGCACCACCTCGTACAGATCGCCGCCGATCCGCGCCTCGGCCGCCGCCGCGCGGTAGCGCACGCCGACGGTGAGCGGGCCCATCGTCTGCGGCACCTGGGGCAGCAGCACCTCCTGGGCCGCCTCGGCCACGCTGCGCACCTCTTCGATGGTGCGTTCCTGGCGCATCCGTACGTGTACGCCCAGCCACGCGGTCATCGTCACCAACGCCACCGAGAGCAGCGTGACGTAGGGTTCGCCGCCGCCCCGGCCCTCGCCGAGCGCGGCCAGCATCAGCGAGACCAGGCCCGCCACCGCGCCGGTGATCAGCGGTCCGCGCGGCGCGGTCTGGGTCAGGCCCGACATCGCCGGCGCCACCGCGAGCAGCGGGCCCACGTGCACGTTCTCCGGCGTCCCGGCGGCCAGCACGACCACCGCGAGGATCACCAGGAACGGCAGCAGGCGCAGAATCAAGCCGATCACCGGCAGCAGCGGCCGGTCGCCCGCAACGCCGACGAGCCGCAGTGCCCGTCTCGTCTTCGCTGTTCCGCGCACCGGTGCCGTATCCCGTCCCGTTCGAAGTTCGCCGTCGTGTCGATCCTCATAAACCATACGAGTGTCGGAATCCGGCCGCATCGGGCCCATCGTCACCCGTTCGGGGTTTCCTCGGGATCAACGACCGAGGTCGGCGGGTGGTTCGTCGCCATCCATGAACAACTGTTCCAATTCGTCCCGGCCGGGCAGACCCTTCGGCCGGACGAGTTCCCCGGTGCGTACGTACAGGAACGCCGCCGAGACGTCCTCGATCGACACGTCGGCGTATTCGGCCCAGGCGAGCCGGTAGACCGCGAGTTGCAGCGGGTCGGCGTTCTGCACCCGGTTGGTCTTCCAGTCGACCACCTCGAACCCGGCGCCCTCGCGGTAGACCGCGTCGATCCGGCCGCGCACGATCCGGCCGCCGAGGAAGAGCTGGAAGGGCGCCTCCACCCGGTGTGGGGCGCGCTGCGCGTACGGGGTGCGCAGGAACGCCTCCTGGAGCGCGAGCAGGTCCGCCTCGTCGGTGATCTCCTCGTCGGCCGCGCCCGGCAGGTCGTCCGGTTCCAGCAGGGGACGTTCGCCGAACAGCGACTCGACCCACGCGTGGAACCGGGTGCCGCGCCGGGCGGCGGGCGCGGGCGGGCGCGGCATCGGCCGGGCCAGCTCACGGGCCAGCCCGTCCGGATCGTTGGACAGGCGCAACATCTGGGACGCGGACAACGTCGCGGGCAGCGGCACCTCGCGCACCCCGGATCGGCCGCGGCGCAGTTCCTCGGCGAGCCGGATCAGGTCGCGATCCCAGGACTCGATCAGGGCCAGCTGGTCCGGGGTCGGCTCGACGGCGGCGGGGGCCTCCACCGAGGGATGCCCGGCACGTACCTCGTCCGCGTGCTCGCGGGCCTCGTCGTGGCCGCGCGAGGGCCGCGCGTAGGCGGGCGGCGGCCCGGGCTCGTCCTCCGGCGGCGGCGCCTCGTCCGGGTCCACCGGTACGTATGTCCCGTACGCCTCCAGCGGCACCGCCTCGTCGGCCGCCGGCGCCGCTTCGGTATCGAACTCCGGCTCGACCGACGGGTGTTGCACCGCGTGGTCGACCCGCCGGGCGGCCTCGCGGCGGCCCAGCTCGGCCAGTACGGCGGCGGCGGCTCGGCGGCGCTCGACCAGCGCGGTCGGGTCCAGGGGCAGCGGCCAGGCGTGCTCGACGGTCGCCGCGAGGTGCGGGTTGACCGGTTCGGCGGGCTCCGGCGTCCACACCTCGACCGTGCCGTTGCCCGCCAGGCAGTGCGCGCGCAGCCGGTCCAGGAACTCGGACGGGCCGCGCGGCTTCTTCTGGGTACTCCCCCACCAGTGCCCGGACCCGATCAGGAGTTGTTTGGGCCGGGTGAAGGTGACGTAGCCCAGGCGCAGCTCCTCGATCGCCTGGTGCTCGCGCATCGCGGCGTCGAACGCCTTGAAGCCCTTGGCGGTCGGGTCGGGCAGCACCGCGAGGGCGTCCGCGTCGCCGCGCAGCGGGTGCGGCAGGGCCTTGCCGTTGGTGATCCACTTGGTCTGCGTACGCACGCTCGGGAAGACGCCCTCGATCAGCCCGGGGACCGCGACCACCGCCCACTCCAGGCCCTTGGACTTGTGCGCGGTGAGCACCTTGACCGAGTCGCCGGCCGTGGGCAGGCTGCCGTCCAGGCCCTTGTCGTGTTCGGCGGCGGTGCGCAGGAAGGCCAGGAACGCGGTCAGCGAGGGGTCGCCGTCCAGGTCGGCGAAGCCCGCCGCGATGTCCAGGAACGCGTGCAGCGTCTCGCGTCGCCGGGCGGCAAGTGCGCCGGGCGACGCGGACAGCTCGACCTCCAGGCCGGTGCCGGCGAGCACCCGATGCAGCAGGTCCATCAGCGGCTCGCCCAGATGCCGGCGCAACTCGCGGATCTCGGTGGCCACCCGCGCGAACCGGCGGCGGGCCTCGGCGGAGAACGGGTATTGCTCGCCGGGGTCGGCCAGCGCGTCGGAGAGCGAGACCACCTCGGTGGGGTCGATCCCGGCCACCGCCTCCTCCAGGCGCGCGTCGGCGTCGTTCGCGCCGGCGCGAACGACGCGGACCAGTTCGGCGGCCCGGCGGCCGAGCAGAGCCAGGTCGCGCGGCCCGATCCGCCAGCGCGGCCCGGCCAGGAGCCGGACCAGCGCGGAGTTGGCGGTCGGGTCGTCGAGCACCTCGCAGGTCGCCACCAGGTCGGCCACCTCGGGCAGGTGCAGCAGGCCGGACAGGCCGACCACCTCGACCGGGATGTCCCGGCGGACCAGCGCCGCGTGGATGTCCGCGAAGTCGGCGGCGGTGCGCGCGAGCACCGCGACGTCCCCGGGGGTGATCGGGTTGCCGTCCTGGTCCAGGACGGTCTCGATCGCGGTGCCGATCCGGTCGGCGAGCCAGTCGATCTCCTCGTGCTGCGTGGGCAGCAGCGCGGCCACCGTCCGGCCCTCGTGCTCGGCCCCTGGGCCCGGGCGCAGCGCCTCGACGCCGCTCTCGGGGGTACGCAGCGGCCCGGAGAGGTCGTTGGCCAGGCTCAGGATCCGGCCGCCGCTGCGCCGGTTCTCGGAGAGCGAGTAGCGGGCCGCGGGGACGCCGTCGCGGGCGGGGAAGTGCACCGGGAAGTCGTGGATGTTGGCCACCGAGGCACCGCGCCAGCCGTAGATGGCCTGGCACGGGTCGCCGACCGCGGTGACCGGGTGGCCGTGCCCGAACAGGCCCTGGAGCAGCACTCGCTGGGCCACCGAGGTGTCCTGGTACTCGTCGAGCAGGACGACCCGGTAGGTGTCCCGCAGGATCTCGCCGACCTCGGGCCGCTCGCCCGCGATCTTGGCCGCGTAGGCGATCTGGTCGCCGAAGTCGAGCAGGTCGCGGCCGTTCTTGGCCCGGTCGTAGGCGGCCACCAGGCGGCTGAGGTCGAGCCGGCGGCGGGCCGCCTCGGCGGCCTTGCGGGCCGCGGCCGAGGGCTTCGCGGCGGCCTCCACGTCGGCGACGAAAGCCCGGTCCCAGTCCCGGAGCCGGTCGATCGGCACCAGGTGTTCGGCCAGTTCGCCGGCCAGGTGCAGCACCTCGGCCACCACGTCGGGCAGCCGGCCGGTCAGCGTCGGGAACGGGCCGCGCGCGGTCCGGGCGGCCCGGGCGGCGAGCTGATAGCGGGTGGCGTCGGCGAGCAGGCGGGCGGAGGGTTCCAGGCCGATCCGCAGGCCGTGTTCCTGGAGCAGCCGGCCGGCGAAGGCGTGGTAGGTGGACACGGTCGGCTCGCCCGCGTCCTCGTCGGCGGGGATCTCGCCGCCGCGCAGTTGGCCGATCGCCTTGCGTACCCGCTGGGCCAGCTCGCCGGCGGCCTTGTTGGTGAAGGTGAGGCCGAGCACCTGGTCCGGGCGCACCTGCCCGGTGCCCACCAGCCACACCACGCGCGCGGTCATCACCGTGGTCTTGCCCGACCCGGCGCCGGCCACGATCACCCCGGGCGCGAGCGGCGCGAGCACCGCGTCCAGCTGCTCCGGGGTGAACGGGATCCCCAGGAGACGACACAGGTCGTCCGGGTCGGTCAGTACGGCGTGCACCGAGGAAGACTAGCCCCGCACGGCGACAGGGACGGTCGCGGTGCGGGGCCGGGCGGCCCAGGGCCGGGCGGTGCGGTCGCCGGTCAGGCGTCCTTGAACTGCTTCTTCAGGTCGTCCTTGCTGAACGACTCGGCAGGCGCCTTCGGCTCACACTTCGTCTTGCCCTTGCTGAACTTCATCGTCGCCTTGCCCTTGCCCTCCGACTTGATCATGAACGGGAAGGGCTTGCCCTTCTCCTTCACGTAGAGGGTGGTGGTCTCACCCTCCTCGTCCTTCTTGCTGAGCGGGATCACCTTCACGCCGTCGATCTTGACCGCGTCGCCCTTGGTCACGCCGCTGGTGTCGCCGTCGAAGAGGGCTGCCATGCTTGCCAGGCCGCCCTCTTCCTCGTCCGCCGGGCTCTTCACGAACTTGCCGGCCACCGTGGCCGCGGCCCGGTCGATGACGGCGGGCGGGACGCTCCCGGTCATCGACATCTTCCAGAAGGGCACGTCGGCCTTCAGGTACTCGTCCTTGCCGATCACGATGATCTCGGCCCGATTGCCGTCGATGGTCATCGTGCCCTGCACGTCCGTGCCGTTGCGGATGCACAGGTCCCAGTCGATCCGGGTCTCCTCGTCCTGCCCACCGCCGACCATCTTGTAGTCGTCGACGGACTTGATCAGCCGCTGCGCCTCGTCGGCCAACGTCTTGGCGTCGGTGCCGGCATTGGACTTCGCCTCCGAGCCGCCGGCACAGGCGGTCAGCCCGGCCAGGGCGAGGGCAACGACGGGGACGATCACGGCCATGCGTGGGATGCGCACGAAACTCCTTGATAGGGACTGGGGAGTTGGTCGTGAACGAGTATGGCGATGGCAAAAAACGATTTATTCGCCGCCCCAAATTGACCGCTTTCACCCGGATCGGTACCACCGCCCCGATCGGCATGGCAGTGCGCAGGCCCGATCAGTCGACCGTCATCCGACCCTCCGGGCGCGCACTGCAACATCTGCGGAAGTCGCAGCGGTCGCAGTGCGAGCCGGTGGTGGGGGTGAAACGTTCGCCGATGATCCGGCCCGCCACGTCGGCCAGCAGGCCGCCCACCCACGTCCCGCCGTCGGGGTCGGGCAGCGGCGGGTCCTGGGCCAGCACCAGGGGCTGCCCGGTGTCGGCCCGGTCCGGTGAGCGCAGCTGGATCAGCTCGGCGCCGCCGGATCCGGGTCGGCCGGCCGCGAAGTCGGGCAACTCGTCGAGCGCGCCGTTGGCGACCGCGACCTGGTAGACCGCGAGCTGCGGATGGCCCTCGATCTCGTTGCGGGTCGGCGGTTTGCGGCCGGTCTTGAAGTCGACCACGTACGCCAGGCCGTCCGCGCCGCGCTCGACCCGGTCCATCGAGCCCCGGATCGACACCCGATACTCCCCGGCGGTCAGCTCGACCTCGAAGTCGTGTTCGGTCGCCGCGACCACCCGGTGCCGCTCGTGCGTATGCCAGGACAGGAACCGCTCCAGTGCGGTCCGAGCCTCGTCCTTCTGCTGCTCGGACTGCCACGGCGCGTCGAACGCCAGCGCGTCCCAGACCCGATCCAGCCGGTCCATCAACACCGGCAGCTCGGCCGCGGTGGCGCCGGTGCCCACCTCGTCGGCGAGCGCGTGTACGACGTTGCCGAAGCCGAGCGCCGCCGAGCGCGGCGAGTCCGCGTGCACCTCGCTGCCCAGGAACCAGCTCAGCGCGCAGTCGCGGACCTTGGCCACCGAGCTGCCGGACAGCCGGACCGCACCGCCCGGATCACGGATCGGCACCCCGGGATCGGTCGGCTCGACCAGCCCCCACCACCGGTCCGGATGCGCGGCCGGGACCAGCAACTGGCCCTCGTCGTCGCGCAGATCGGCGAGCGCGGCCAGCCGGCGGGCGGCGGCCCGGCGCACCACCGCCGGGGCCAGCGGATCCACCGCCGCCGACCGCAGCTCGGCGACCAGCGCGGAGGTGGACAGCGGACGCCTGGGCCGTTCCTTGACCTCCACCGGCGGCACGCCCAGCTCCTCCAGGAACCGCGAGGGCTGATCGCCGTCGTCGTAGCTGGAGTCGACCGCGGTCACCACGAGCCGCTCCTGCGCCCGGGTGATCGCGACGTAGAACAACCGCCGCTCCTCGGCGAGCAACGCGCCCGGGGACAGCGGTTCGGCCAGGCCGTCCGAGCCGATCCGGTCCGCCTCCAGGAGCGAGCCGCGCCGGCGCAGGTCCGGCCACAGGCCCTCCTGCACGCCGTGCACCACGACCAGGCGCCACTGCAGGCCCTTGGCCCGGTGCGCGGTCAACAGCCGCACCGACTCGCCGCGCAGCGCGCTCTCGTCGAGCCGGTCGCCGGGAATCTGCTGGGCCTTGAGCTCGGCCAGGAAGTTGAGCGCGCCGCGATGCCCGGCCCGCTCCTCGGCCCGGGCGGCCACCTCGAACAGGGCCACCACCGCGTCCAGATCGCGGTCCGCGTTGCGTCCGGCGGTGCCGCCGCGCAACACCGCGCGCTCGAGTCGGCCGGGCCACGGGGTGCCCTGCCACAGCTCCCACAGCGCGTCCTCGGTACTCCCGCCGCCCGCGAGCACCCCGCGCGCCTTGCCGATCAGCAGGCCCAGGCGCAATGCCCCGCCGCCGACCCGCTGCGCTATCCCGACCAACTGCCCCGGCTCGGCCAGCGCGTCCCGGATCAGCTCGGCCGACGGTCGGGTACTGGTCACCGACGCGCCGGCGGCGGCCCGCTCCTCGGCCCGCAACGCCCGCCCGAGCAGCCGCAGATCACCTGCGTCCAGACCGCCCAGCGGGGACTGCAACAACGCGCGCGCGGTCTCCGCGTCGAGCACGCCCGGATCGGCCGCCACGTGCAGCGCGGTCAGCAGCGGCGACACCGCCTGCTCGGCCGCGATCGGCAACTCGTCGCCGGCGATCTCCAGCGGCACCCCGGCCGCCGAAAGGGCCCGCCGCAGGCCCGGTATCGAGCGTGCCCCGGACCGCACGAGCACCGCCATCCGCCCCCACGGCACGCCGTCCTCCAGGTGCGCGCGGCGCAGGATGTCGGCGGTGTTGTCCAGTTCGGCGCCGGGCGTGGGGTACGTGTAGACCTCGACCCGGCTGGGATCCTCGGCGCCGGCCACCGACGGGATCAACTCGCGGTGCGCGCGCACCCGGTCCCCGGGCAACCGGCTCAGCGGCATGCGTCGGGTGACCACCCGCGACGCGGCCAGCAGTCCGGCCGGGGCCCGGCGCGAGGTGCGCAACACCACGATGTCGGCGGGCGTGCCGTCGGCGCGCGGAAAACGGTGCGGGAAGTCGAGGATGCCGTTCACGTCGGCGCCGCGGAACGCGTAGATGGACTGGTCCGGATCACCCACCGCGATCAGCTCCCGGCCGTCCCCGGCCAGCGCCGCGAGCAGCCGCACCTGCGCCGGATCGGTGTCCTGGTACTCGTCGACGAACACCGCCCGGTAGCGCCCGCGCAGGATCTGGGCGATCTCCGGCTGCTCGGCCAACAACACGGCGCGGTGCACCAGTTCGGCGTAGTCCACCACACCCTGCGCGTCGATCACGTCCAGGTATTCGGCCAGGAAGTCGGCCGCCGCGCCCCAGTCGCGCCGCCCGGTGTCCTTGGCGAACCGGGCCAACGCGTCCGGGTCCAGGCCGAGTTCGCGGCTGCGCGCGATCACCGCGCGCACCTCGTCGGCGAAGCCCCGGGTGCCCACCGCCGCGCGCAGTTCGGCGGGCCAGGTCAAGCTGCCCTCCTCGACCCCGCCCGCGAGCAGCTCGCGCACGAACACGTCCTGCTCGGGACCGGTCAGCAGGCGCAGCGGATAGCTGAACAACTCGGCGGGCTGGTGCTCGCGTACCAGCGCGTAGCAGAACGAGTGGAACGTGGTCGCGGTCGGCACCGCCGCGGTGCGGGCGCCGGCGGCGCGCAGGCGTGCGGTCAACCGGTCGCGCAGTTCGCCCGCCGCCTTGCGGCCGAAGGTCAGGACCAGGATCTCCTCGGGCCGGATCCCGCGCGCCACCCGGGCCGCGACCGCCTCCACCAGGACGGTGGTCTTGCCCGTACCGGGACCGGCGAGCACCAGGAGCGGCCCGCCGCGGTGCTCGACGACGGCACGCTGATAGTCGTCGGGGATCACCGGCGCGGGCGGCGCCACCGGGGTACGCCGCAGCCGGTAGGCCGGAGTCGGGGTGGTCATCTGGTCGGGGAAGCCTTCGGGTCGCCGTCGAATCCTGCGTCTGCCCGGACCGCGCGCCGAGCCGGAGCGGGGCCGGGTGCCCGGCCGAGTCGCCGCCCGGGTCCGGTCCCGCGGATCCTGGTGGGTCGGCCGCGCCCCGGTCGGCAGGGCGCGGCCGATGCCCATCAGATCACACCCGCGACCATCGCCCCGGCGGCACGCCGCACTCCGGGGCGCCCCGAACCCGACCACGACGACCCGCCGGGCCGCGCCCGGTCAGGGCGTCGGCGGCGGCTCGTCGCCGCCCGGCACCTCGTCGGGGTCCGGGATCCAGCGCGCCGAGCCCATGTCCACCCGCTCGCCGCCCGAGCGCAGCGGGGTGCCCTCGGCCCGATAGTGCGCCGGAGCCCGGACCGCGTGGCTGTCCGGCAACGAGCCGTCCGCGCGCACCACGCGCCACCACGGCACCCCGCCGCCGAACAGCGCCATCACCCGGCCGACCTGCCGGGGGCCGCCTTCCTGCAGGGCCTCGGCGATGTCGCCGTAGGCCATCACCCGCCCGGGGGGAATGCGCTCGACCAGGTCGAGCACCCGCTCGGCGAAGGGGTTGGGGTCACTCATCCGCACATGGTGGCAGAGTCCTCGGACAGCGCGTCGCAGCACCGACGAACCCCGTTCGGCCGCACTTCGGCGCGGCCGGGCGCAATCGCGGGCGCGGGTCGTGGCACCATCGACGCGGTGGTGACGGGTGATTCGAGAGCATGACGGAACGATCGCGGCGGGGGCCCCCGGGAACGGGCGCGCCCTCGTAGTCGAGCCCTCACAACCACTGCGGGTGCACCGATCGTCCGATTTGATCCGGGTCCTGCTCGGCGTACTCGCGCTCGGCGTGGTCTTCTTCCTGGCCAGCATCGCCCGCCAGACCACCTCCGGCCTCGAGTCGGACATCGTCCGCGGCGCCCAGAACAGCACGCCGCACCTGTTGCTCAACCTCTCCGGCGGGGTGTTCGCCGTCGCGGTGCTCGTGGTGCCGGTGGCGTACGGCATCGAACGCCTGGTCAGCCGGGACGGGTTGCGGGTCGCCGACGGCGTGATCGCCGCCGCGGTGACCTATCTGGCCTCGCTCGGCCTGGACTGGTGGATCACCGGCCCGGGCCCCGAGGCGCTGCGCGACGCGCTGACCCGGCCGCTGCCGATCCCGCAGATCGGCCGGACCGATCCGGTGCACGGCTACCTCGCGCCGATCGTCGCCTACGTCACCGCGGTCGGCCTGGTCCGCAGGCCACGCTGGCAACTCGTGGTGTGGACACTGCTCCTGCTGAACGCGGCGACCGTGCTGGTCGGCGGCTACACCACGCCGGTCGCGCTGCTCACCAGCGTGCTGTTCGGCCGCACCATCGCCTACGCGACGTTGTACGCGGTCGGCCTGCCCAACACCCGTCCCCCGGCCGAGTCGGTGGTCGCCGCGCTGCGCCGGTTCGGCCTGGTCGCGCTGTCCTGCGTACGTACCGACGACGGCCCCGAGGAGACCCGCCGCTACGCGGTCCGGCTGGCCGACGAGCGGGTCCTCGACGTGACCGTGCTCGACCGCGACCAGCAGGCCTCCGGCGCGATCTACCGCTTCTACCGCCTCCTGGTGCTGCGCGGGGTCACCCAGCGGCGCACCGTGTTGTCCACCCGACGGGCGCTGGAGCAGGAGTCGCTGATGGCGTACGCGTGCGCCGACGCGGGGGTGCGGGCGCCGCGCCTGGTGGCCACCACCGAGGTGGGCCCGGACGCCTCGCTGCTCGCCTACGCGCACGTGCCCGGTCGCACCCTGGACACGCTGGACGACGAGGAGATCACCGACGAACTGCTGGCCCGGCTGTGGGAACTGCTCGGCCTGCTCCAGGCACACCGGCTCACCCATCGGCGCCTGGTCGCGGAGAGCGTCCTGGTGGACGGCAACGGCGAACCGTGGCTGGTGGACCTGCGGGCGGGCGAGATCGCCTCCGGCGACCTGGCGCTGCGGATCGACACCGCACAACTGCTGACCACGGTGGCCCTGCGGGTGGGCGAGGAACGCGCGGTGCACACCGCCGCCGAGGTGCTCGGCGCGGACACCGTCGCCGCGTGCCTGCCCCTCCTGCAAAAGGTCGCGCTCAGCCGGAGCACCCGCGCGGTGTTGCGCCGGGACAAGAACCTGCTGTCCCGGATCCGCGAACAGATCCTCGAACTGCGCCCGCAGGCCGAGGTCGAGCCGGTGCGGTTGGAGCGGATCCGGGCCCGCACCCTGGTCACCGTGCTGGCCAGCGCGTTCGCCGGCTACTTCCTGCTGTCCCAGCTCAGCCACGTCAACCTGGGCGAGATCTTCAGCAGCGCCAACTGGGGTTGGGCGGCGATCGGCCTGCTGGCCGCGTCGCTCAGCTACGTGTGCGCCGCGCTGATGCTGCTCGGCTTCGTCCCGGAACGGCTGTCGCTGTTTCGCACCAGCATGGTGCAACTCGCCGGTTCGTTCGTGAAGTTGGTCGCACCGCCGGCGGTCAGCGGCGTCGCGCTGAACACCCGCTACCTACAGAAGGCGGGCATCCCACCGACGCTGGCCGCGGCCAGCGTCGGGGTGTCCCAGCTGGGCGGACTGGTCTTCCACGTCGGCCTGTTGGCGTTCTTCGGCTACATCGCGGGCACCGCCGAGACGCCGTCCTTCGCCCCGTCGGGCGCGGTGATCGCAGGTCTGCTGATCCTGGCCCTGATCACGCTCCTGGTGACCGCCGTACCGCCGCTGCGCCGCTGGATCGTCAAACAGCTGCGCCAGCTCTTCTCCGGCATCGTGCCGCGGCTGCTCGACGTGCTCCAGACCCCGAAGAAGCTGGCCGCCGGGCTGGGCGGCACGGTGTTGCTCACGCTGTCCTTCATCCTGTGCCTGGACGCCAGCGTGCGGGCCTTCGGCGGCTCGGCCAACTTCGCCGCGATCGCGGTGGTCTTCCTGGCCGGCAACGCGATCGGCTCGGCGGCGCCCACCCCGGGCGGCATCGGCGCGGTGGAGGCGGCCCTGATCGCGGGCCTGACCAGCACCGCCCGGCTCCCGTTCGAGACCGCGACGGCCGCCGTCCTGCTCTACCGCTTCCTGACCTTCTGGCTCCCGGTCCTGCCCGGCTGGCTGGCCTTCACCCACCTGCAACGCAAACAGGCGATCTGAGCCCGGGTACGCAAAACGCCGGACGGACCGAAATCGGCTCGCCCGGCGTTGCGGGAACTCGCGGAGGCCCGAAAGCCCGGCCGGCTAATAGACCGGCTTCTCCGGCTCGATCTGGTTGACCCAACCGATCACGCCGCCACCGAGATGCACGGAGTCCTTGAAGCCCGCCGCCTTGAGCACGGCCAACACCTCGGCCGAGCGCACGCCGGTCTTGCAGTTGAGCACGATCCGCCTGTCCTGCGGCAGGTCCTCCAGGGCCCGGCCCATCAGGAACTCGTTCTTGGGGATCAGCCGCGAACCCGGGATCTTGACGATCTCGTACTCGCCCGGCTCACGAACGTCGATCAGGTCGATGTTCTCGCCCGCGTCCAGCCATTCCTTGAGCTGACGGGGGGTGATCGTGGAGCCGAGCGCGGCCTCCTGGGCCTCCTCGGACACCACGCCGCAGAACGCCTCGTAGTCGATCAGCTCGGTGACCGTCGGGTTCTTCCCGCAGACCGCGCACTCCGGGTCCTTGCGGACCTTGACCGTGCGGTACGTCATCTCCAGCGCGTCGTAGATCATCAGCCGGCCGACCAGCGGCTCACCGATGCCCATGAGCAGCTTGATCGCCTCGTTGACCTGGATCGACCCGATCGACGCGCACAACACGCCGAGCACGCCGCCCTCGGCGCACGAGGGGACCATCCCGGGCGGCGGGGGCTCCGGGTAGAGGCAGCGGTAGCACGGCCCGTGCTCGGACCAGAACACGCTCGCCTGACCGTCGAAGCGGTAGATCGAACCCCACACGTACGGCTTGTTCAGCAGCACGCACGCGTCGTTGACCAGGTAGCGGGTGGCGAAGTTGTCCGTGCCGTCCACGATCAGGTCGTACTGCCCGAAGATGTCCAGCACGTTGTCGGCCTCGAGCCGCTCCTCGTGCAGGACCACGTTCGTGTAGGGGTTGATCTCCTTGACCGAGTCGCGCGCGGACTCCGCCTTGGACCGCCCGATGTCGCTCTGCCCGTGGATGATCTGACGCTGCAGGTTGGACTCGTCGACGGTGTCGAACTCGACGATGCCGAGCGTGCCGACCCCCGCCGCGGCGAGGTACATCAGCGCCGGCGACCCCAGGCCACCGGCGCCCACACAGAGCACCTTGGCGTTCTTCAGCCGCTTCTGCCCGTCCATCCCGACGTCGGGGATGATCAGGTGGCGCGAGTAACGACGAACCTCGTCGACGGTCAGCTCGGTGGCCGGCTCGACCAGAGGTGGTAGCTGCGACACGGAAACTCCGATGGTCGGACTGTCTATCTCGGCTCTTTTCCTACCGCAACAGTGCCACGCACGTCCCGATTCCCGGGCACCGGGTCCGGTCCGTGAGACATGCGCACGGCAACGCCGCCGGGCCCCTTCGACCGGGCCCGGCGCGGTTGCTTCGAACTACCTGCCGGGCTTGCCCGACGGGTACGGCCACGGGTTGGCCTCGCAGGTCTGGCCCGCCATCGCGCCGTCCCGCGCCACCCGGGTCTTGGTCTGCTGCATCATCACCGGCGCCAGATCGGCCCCGATGCCGCCCGCACCACACGCGTATTCGTGGTTGTGCCCGAGCCGGTGGCCGACCTCGTGGTTGATCAACATCTGCCGGTAGCCGACGATGTCGTCCCCGTAGGCGGTCGAACCCTGCGCCCAGCGCCACGCGTTGATCATCACGTACGGGGTTCCGTAGGCGTCGCACGAGACATTGTCCGTGCGGGTGTCGCCGACGATCGGGCCACACGCCTTGTGCACCGTCTCGGGGCTGGACAGGCGCACCACGAAGTTCGCGTTCGGCGCGTCGGTGCGCTCGAACGTCAACCCGCCGCTCGCCCAACTGCGCTTGTCGTTCAGCGTCTTCTGCACGGTCGTCGCGAACAACTCGCCGTCGAGTTGGAGTCCCTCCTCGATCTGGACCGCGTAGGTGTACTTACGCCCACCACCGGGCGCGGCCTCCTTGCCCGGCACGGTGTCGAACTTGCCGCTCAGCCCCAACTTCGGATCCAGCGGGAAACGCACCGTCAGCTGGTCGGTGGTGGTCGGCGACTGTGGTGTGGGCAGCGGCAGCGAGGAGGCGCCGCCCTGCTGCAACGGGTCCCGGTCGGTGGAGCGCGACGGGGCCTTGTCGGTGGGTCGGGTGCCGTCCCCCGGCGCGGCCTGGTCGTCGCCGGCCGCCTGGGTGGACGAGCCCTCGTCGGGCATCTGCAAGACGACCGCGCCGGCGAGCACCGCGCCGGTGACCACCACACCGCCCGCCGCGACCAGCGTGCGCCTGCCCTTGCGCGGCGCGGGCCGGTTCGCCCGGCGGGTCTGTGCCCGCCCCTTGGGCGGGACGCCGCCGGCGTCCGGCTCGAAGCCGGGCTCCGGCTCGGACTCCTCGCGGGCCGCCAACTCGGCGTAGTCGTCCACCGGTTCGGCGGCGAAGGACAACTCTTCCGGTGCGAGCTCGGGCGCCGAGGCGGCCCACGGCTCGGCCTCCATCGGATACTGCCCGGCCCCGGCCGCGTGCGCGGGCTCCTTGGGCAGTTCGTACAGCGCGTCCGCCAGCGGGTCCTCGACCGGCGCCACGACCGGGTAGGCGCCCGACGTGTCGTAGCCGTAGCCGACGAAGCTCTGCGGCTCGAACGTGGTGGTGTCGTAGCTCGGCGCAACGGGCGCCTCGACCACCGCATGCATCCCGCTCGGGTAGCCGTCCGCCGCGTAGAGGTCGTTCGCGTAGCCGACCGCCGCGTAGCCGCCGGTCGAGCCGGCCACGCCGAACGTCCCGGTGTCGAACGAGCCCGCGCCGCCGAAGCCCGACGCGGCGAAGGTGTCGGTGCCGAAGCCGTCCACGCCGAAGGTGTTCGCCGGGTAGCCGCCCGTCGCGGGTTGCGCGCCGTACGGCTCCAGCGGGTCGTCCCAGTGCGCGGGCTCGCCGGGCATGGTCCCGGTCGCCGCCCACGTGCCCGAGTCGGCGGCGGGCGCCGGGTGCTCCCAGCCGTAGCTCCCGGTGTGCTGCTGCGGTTCGGCGTAGCCGTAGCCGTAGCCCGGGTCCGCGGAATAGCCGTGTTGGCCGGTGTCCTGGTCGACGTACCCGGTGCTATACGACGGGTCGGCCCCGCCGGCGGCCCAATCGCCGCCGTAGCCGTCCTGCTGGAGCTGTCCGTAGCCGGCCTGCTGCGGCACCGCCGCGTAGCCGCCGGAGAGCCCGTCGTCCGGCAGCGGTTCGCCGCCGTACTGCACGCTCGTCTGCACGCCCGAGTGACGTCCCATGAGTCTGCGTTCACCCCACCACGTTCGACGGCGATAGGGCCCCGTCGAGAAGTTCGCGGAAACCCCGGGCCACCACGCGGGGGTGTTCGAGCATGGCCACATGCCCGGACTCGGGGACCATGATCAGGCGGGCATCCCGGAAGGTCTCGGTCGCGCGTTTGGCCATGCGCGGGTCGACCAGCTTGTCCCGGCGGCCGTAGACGAGCAGCGTCGACGCCCGCACCTCGGCCGCCTGCCGCCAGAGGGCTCGCTCGCCGCGCTCCAGGTAGGCCCCGATCACCGACCGGGTCGAGTGCGAGAACGCGTCCATCATGTACGGCAGTTCGAGCCGGCGCCGATATTCGGCGGCGGCGTCCGCGAAGGCCTTGTCGCCGACCGAGCGCGGGTCGCCGTACATCGTCGCGATCGACATCCGGGTGCGGGCCTCGGGCGTCATGTTGCGACTGAGCCGCAGCAGCGCGCGGCCCACGCCGGGCACCCCGAGCAGCGCCGTCGGCAACACCGAGGGCCGCACCCGCAGATCCGGCAGCGCGGGCGAGATCAGGGTCAGCGTGCGCACCAGATCCGGTCGCCGAGCGGCCAGCCGAGTGGCCACCGTGCCGCCCATCGAGTTGCCGAACACATGCACCGGGCCCTTGCGCAACGACAGGATCGCCCCCTCGACCGCGCGACAGTGCGCGGAGATCGAGTAGTCGCCGCCGTGCGGCGGCGGCGAGTGTCCGAAGCCGGGGAGGTCGATCAGCTCCACGGAAAGATCCGACCGCAGTTCCGCGGCCAGTTCCGTCCAGTTCAACGAGGAGCCGCCGAGGCCGTGGATCATCATCGCGGGCGGCAGGTCGGGATCGCCGAGCGCGTCGCGGCGCACCACGATCTCGCTGCCGGTGGCGACTTCGACCGTACGCGCAGGCCAAGGCGTGGTGTCGGGGTCGCCGGCGGGGCTGAGGATCGTCACGGTGGGCAATATTACGAGATGATCACTGAGACGGAAGGGCGGATGCCTCGGCCGAACTCGCTCGGTCGGGCGGTCTCGACTCTTATGCCCTGTTTCATGACGTCACTCTAAACGCTGCGCACATCACGTTTCGACATCGATCCCGAATGTTCGGCAACGGATCCGAGGCGGACCATGGACTTGCGGGCCCGTCGCATGACGGCGGACCGCGCGGGCAGGGAGGCCGTATGTACCGAAACGACGATACCTCCGAGTTCGAAGACGTCACGGTCGGTGACGCCCGAGTGGACGACGATACCGCGAACGACCCCGAGATCCCGGTCACCGACGCGGTCGAGCAGCACACCGCGGTGGCGCCGGACGACGGGGACGAGGACGACGAGTGGGCGCAGGTGCCCGACGAGGTGGACCCGGCGGACGCCGGCGAGCAGCGCCGAGGAGTCGGGCGCGCCGGCGACGACGACTACCGCTGACCGCCCCCGCACAGGGCTCACGCAGGGGTCCCACGCGCCTCGCGCGCCCCCTTGTGGGGTTCGCCGAGGGCGCGGGATCCTGTTTCGTTGCGCCACGAAACTTACGCCCTGGGTTACCCGAAAGTAGGATGACGTGGTGGAGAGACCCGCCGGATCACCGAATCATCCGGCGCCCGCGACACGTTGAGCGACACCTTGAGGAGCCCCGTGACAGCCATCCAGGATGCGGATCCCCGTCCTCGCGGTACCCGGCTGCCCCGGCTCGCGCGCAGGACGCAACTCCTCGGCGCCGCCCAGGAAGTCTTCGTCAAGCAGGGCTACCACGCCGCCGCGATGGACGACATCGCCGAATGCGCCGGCGTCAGCAAGCCCGTGCTCTACCAGCACTTCCCCGGCAAGTTGGAGCTTTACCTGGCGCTGCTCGACCAGCACTGCGAGGCGCTGTTCGCGGCGGTGCGGCGGGCGCTGGAGTCCACGCACGACAACAAGCTGCGGGTGGCCGCCACGGTCGACGCCTATTTCGCCTTCGTCGACGACGACGGCGGCGCGTTCCGGCTGGTCTTCGAGTCCGACCTGACCAACGAGAGCGCCGTGCGCGAACGGGTGGAGCGGGTCAGCGAGATGTGCGCCGAGGCGGTCAGCAAGATCATCGCCGAGGACACCGGCCTGGGCCAGGAGGAGTCGATGTTGCTCGCCATCGGCCTGACCGGCATGGCGCAGGTGACCGCGCGCTACTGGATCGCGCGCGGCGCGACCATCCCGCGCGACACCGCCTCGCTGCTCGTCTCGTCGTTGTCCTGGCGCGGCATCTCCCGCTTCCCGCGCAAGGACGACCCGCCGCACTGACCGCGCCGACCTGCGCATACGGCCGCGCCGGCGATCTTGTTCCCGTCCGGCGTTCGCGTTCGGCGTACCCGTCATGGCATTCGGTGACCCCGGCTCTCGACTAGCCTGCTGGGGTAGGTACGGCCCGCGGTTGTCGCGGCGCCGATCTCCAGAATTTCAAGGCCGGAGGGACAGCCGTGGAGATCAAGATCGGCGTACAGCACGCCGGGCGGGAGCTGGTGCTGGAGAGCACGGACAACCCGGAGGACGTCGAGCGGGCCATCGCCGACGCACTGTCCGGCGCGTCTGCGCTGCTGTCCCTGACGGACGAGAAGGGCCGCCGGGTGATCGTGCCGGCCGACCGGCTCGCCTACGTCGAGATCGGCGAGTCGTCGGCCCGCAAGGTCGGCTTCGGCGCGACCGCCTGAGTCCGCGCGACAGTCCGCGTCCGAAGGCGGGTGGATCCGATTCCGGATCCACCCGCCTTCGGCCCTTTCCGGGACGTGCTGCCCGAGTGGCGTCGACGGGTCAGGACGCCAGCCCGAGGGCGGCCATCCGGCCCTGGTGCGCCTCGGTGATCCGGTTGAACATCCGGCCGATCTCGGCCAGGTCGAAACCGGGACCGGCGCCGCCGCCGATCAGCATCGTGGACAGCGCGTCCCGCTCGGCGGCGACCCGCTGCGCCTGGCTGAGCGCCTCGCCCATCAGCCGCCGGCCCCACAGCGCGAGCCGGCCCGCCACCTTGGGGTCGCGCTCGATCGCGGAGCGCACCGCGCCCACCACGAAGGCCGAGTGCCCGGTGTCGCGCTGTACCTCGACGATCAGATCGCGACTGACCTCGTCCAGGTGCGCGGCCACCTCACGATAGAAGTCGGCCGCGATGCCGTCCCCGACATACGCCTTGACCAGACCCTCCAGCCAGTCGGCGGGCGCGGTGTGCACATGGAACTGGTCCAGCGGCACGACGAACGGGTCCATCGCCTCGGCCGGGTCCGCGCCGAGCGCAGCGATCCGGTCGCGCAGCAGCGTGTAATGGTGGAACTCGGCCACCGCCATCGCGCCGAGCGCGGCCTTGTCGTCCACGGTCGGCGCCATCTTGGCATCCTCGGCGAGCCGCTCGAAGGCGGTGATCTCGCCGTACGCGAGGACGCCGAGCAACTCGATCACGGCGACCCGCATCTCCCCCGTCGGCTGCGTACCCTCGCTCATGTCCACCCCTTCGCTCCCTGCCGCCGCCCCAGTGTGCACAAGTACGCAGCGTAGTGAGCGCGCCTCGGTCACGGTGGCATCACGTCCGGGCGGACTCGCCCATCTCCGGACAAGCAGTAATGAGCATCACCCCACCGGCCGCACGCCGCCGGGTATGGTGGTAGTGAACGCGGATGCCCGGTCGGAGGACGACTGGCTCCGACCGACCCGCTCGGGTGGCCGCCCGAAGGCGAGAGGTCCCGTGCCGCGCCCCGCAATTTCGGTGGGCGCCACGGTCTCGACCCGCTTTCGGTAAGGACGGCCCCCAACACACAGAAGAGGCTGGACCCCTGACAACTTTTCGTGAACTCGGAGTACTTTCGGAAACCGCCGAGGCACTCGAAGCCCTCGGCATCGTCGAGGCTTTTCCCGTCCAGGAGATGACCCTCCCGGTCGCCCTGTCCGGCAACGACGTGATCGGCCAGGCCAAGACCGGCACCGGCAAGACCCTCGGCTTCGGCATCCCGCTGTTGCAGCGGATCGTGGTGGCGGCCGACATCGAGGCCGGCCGCGCGCCCGCCGGCACCGTTGCCGGCCGCACTCCGCAGGCCCTGGTCGTGGTTCCCACCCGCGAGCTGTGCGTGCAGGTCACCAACGACCTCCAGGCCGCGGGCAAGCTGCGCAACGTGCGGGTGCTGGCCGTCTACGGCGGTCGGGCCTACGAGCCGCAGATCGACACCCTCAAGAAGGGTGTCGACGTCGTGGTGGGCACCCCCGGTCGGCTGCTCGACCTGGTCGGCCAGGGGCATGTGAACCTGTCCGAGGTCAAGATGCTGGTCCTGGACGAGGCCGACGAGATGCTCGACCTGGGCTTCCTGCCCGACGTGGAGAAGATCGTCGAGCGGCTGCCCGCGCGTCGCCAGACGATGTTGTTCTCGGCCACCATGCCGGGCCAGATCATCACCCTGGCCCGCCGCTACATGAGCCGTCCCACACACATCCGCGCGTCCGAGCCGGACGACCTGGGCGCCACCGTCAAGTCGGTCCAGCAGCGCGTCTACCGGGCGCACGGGCTGGACAAGCCCGAGCTGATGGCCCGGGTGCTCCAGGCCAACGGGCGCGGCCTGGTCATGGTGTTCTGCCGGACCAAGCGCACCGCGGCCGACCTGGCCCAGGGCCTGGCCGAGCGCGGCTTCGCCTCGGCGGCGGTGCACGGCGACCTCGGTCAGGGCGCGCGCGAGCAGGCGCTGCGGGCGTTTCGCAACGGCAAGGTGGACGTGCTCGTGGCCACCGACGTCGCGGCGCGCGGGATCGATGTCGAGGGTGTCACCCACGTGGTGAACTACCAGTGCCCCGACGACGAGAAGACCTACCTGCACCGGATCGGCCGGACCGGTCGCGCGGGCGCCTCGGGTACCGCGGTGACGCTGGTCGACTGGGAGGACATCCCGCGCTGGAGCCTGATCAACAAGGCGCTCGACCTGGGCTTCGCCGACCCCGTCGAGACCTACTCCACGTCGCCGCACCTGTTCACCGACCTGGACATCCCCACCACCGTGGGCAGCGTGCTGCCGCGCGCCGACCGTACCCGTGCGGGGCTGGGCGCGGAGGACGTCGAGGACCTGGGCGAGACCGGCAAGAACAGCCGGGGCGGCTCGGGCCGCAAGAGCGCGGGCGGGCGCAGCCGCAGCGGCCCGGCCGCTTCGGGGCCGGCGGCATCGGGACCGGCCGCGGCCGACACCGAGGTCGCCGCCGACCCCAGTCGCCGTCGGGCACCGGGCTCGCGGCGCCGCCGTCGGGTCAACGGCGAGGCCGGGGAGGGCGTGGCCACGGTCGCGCCGACCGCGACCTTCGTCGAGCCGACCGCGGTCCCCGCGGCGGTCGCCGGCTCGGCGCCCGCCGACGGCCCGGCCGTGGATTCGGACGCCGACGGCGACCGCGCACCGCGGCGTCGCCGCCGCCGCACCCGCCGCCGCCCCGAGGGCGCCGAGGCCGGCACGGTCGCCACCGACGAGGGCTGAGCAGGACCCGCCGGCCAGAGGTACGCACGGCCTCCGGCGCGAAGCACGGACCACCACGTCCGGGCCTCGCGCCGGGGGCCGTTTCGTTGTCCGGAAGGGCACCAGGGCCTGGGCCGGCCGGGCCGGGTGCCCCCGCCGACGTGAGCCGGGCGGACCCGAATACTCGGCAGGCGGAAGTGCGGATGATCACGTGGGCACCTCGATGGGGTCCTTCCCCTCCCCGACAGACGCCACGGCCTGGGCCGCCGCCGACGAGGGCTTGGCGGGGCTGAGCGGTCGGCGGGCCGGAATACGGGCGATCACATCCGGGCCTCGCGCCGGGGCCGTTTCGCTGTCCCGGCGGAGACGCCGAGGCCCGTGACGTCGCCACCGACGAGGGCCGGGCGGGCCCGGTAGCTCGGCGGGCCGGAGTGTGGGTGATCACGTGGGTGGCTCGTGGCGGGAGGGCGTTGGCGTACCTGTGGGTAAGTAGGCTCGAAGGTGTGAGTACGCCACGCTTTTTGACCTTGCCCGGGACCGTCCGCTCCCGTCGCCTGGCGACCGGGCGCGGAGGATTCGCCGTTCTGGAGGGCACGCCGCCGGCCGCCGGGGGCGTCGTCGGCACCGCCGTGTTGGTGCCCGGGTTCACCGGCAGCAAAGAGGACTTCATCGCGCTCGGCGACCCGCTGGCCCGGCGCGGATTCCATACCGTGGCCCTGGACCAGCGCGGACAATACGAGAGCGCGGGCCCCGCCGACCCGGCCGGCTACACCCGTGACGCGCTCGTCGCGGACGTGCTGGCGGTCGCCGACGCGGTGTCCCCCGATGCGCCGATCCACCTGGTGGGCCACTCGTTCGGGGGCCTGGTCGGCCGCTCGGTGGCGCTGCGCGCGCCGGCCCGGCTGGCCTCGTTGACCCTGATGAGCACCGGGCCGGCGGCGATCTGCCCGCCCGAGATCGACCGGCTGCTGCTGCTCGAGGAGGTCCTCCCGGTGCTCACCGGCCAGGAGGTGTGGGACGCGATGCAGGCGGTCGAGCAGGAGGGCGGCCTGCGGCCCCCCACCGACCCGGCGATCGCCGCGTTCGTCCACGCCCGCTGGCTGGGCAACACGCCGGCAAGCCTGTCGGCGATGGCCGAACAACTGCGTACCGAACCCGACCGGGTCGCCGAACTCGCCGCGCTCGTCGCCGCCGGGCTGCCCGCCCTGGTGGTCTCCGGTACCGAGGACTACGCCTGGCCGGTGCCCTGGCAGGCCGACATGGCCGCCCGCCTGGGCGTCCCGCACGTGGTCGTCCCCGACACGTTCCACTCCCCCAACGTGGAATCCCCGGAGGCCACGGCGACCGTGTTGGCCGACTTCTGGACCCGGGTGGGGGCGTAGGCGGAGCGGGCCTGACGCCGGTGCCGGGCACGGCACCGGACGCCGCCGGCCCCGGACGCCCGACGAAGGGTGTCCGGGGCCGGCGGCATTCCGCGCCACGCGACGGGGTCAGGGCACCAACAACACCGGGCACACCGAGCGGTGGGCGACCGTGTCGCTGACGCTGCCCAGGAACAGGCTGGCCACGCCGCCGTGTCGGCGGGCGCCCAGGACCAGCAGGTCGGCGCCGAACGCGCGGGCCTGGTCGAGGACCGCGTTGGGCACGTCGCCCCGGACGGTTTCCTCGGTCCAGCCCTCGACGTTGGTCACGCCGGCCGCCTTGAGCGTGTCGACCGCACTCGTGACCACCTTGACCGCCGCATCGGCCGTCTCGTCCTCGACCACTCCGCCGACGCCGCCGCCGTCCACCACGTCCAGGGTCTGCACATGCAGGACCCGAATGGCGCCGCCGGTGGCGACGGCCAGTCGAGCGGCGTGTGCCAGGACGCCGTCGGCCTCGGGCGTGGAGTCCACCGCGACCAGAATCCGCTCGTACATGTCGTGCACTTCCTTTTCCACGAGTGTCACCGGTTCCACAGGTCTCAACGGTCCTACCGGTGTCCAACCATTTGTACTCGCCCCGCCGAGTCACGCCGCCGCCGGGACCACCTGCACCGGGTGCGCCGTCGGCGTGGTGTCGCGGTGGTCGACCGCGGCCAGCGTGCGGCGCGCGCCGTAGAGCACGGCCGCGGCGAGCACGCAGGCCGCGCCGGCGACCAGGAACGGCACGTGCACGTCGAAGTGCTCCTCCAGCTTGGGCGCCAGGAACGGCGCCGCGGCGGCGGCGAACCAGCGGACGAAGTTGTATCCCGCACTCGCCACGGGTCGCGGCGAGTCCGAGACTTCGAGCGCCAGCTCGGTGAACACGGTGTTATTGATACCGATGAAGGCGCCCGAAACGATGACCCCGATCACAATGACCGTCTTCGAGCCGTAGGCGAGCACCGCCAGGTCGGCGGCGAACAACAGCAGGCTCACCGCGGCCACATGCGCGGAACCGAATCGGGCCTGCAGGCGGGGTGCGATCAACACCGAGGACACCGCGAGCAGCACACCCCACGCGAAGAACACCGCTCCGCTCCGATACGGGCTCATGTCCAGCACGAACGGGGTGAACGCGAGCACCGTGAAGAAGCCGTAGTTGTAGAAGAACGCCCCGGCCGCGGTGGTCGCCAGGCCCTTGTGCCCGAGTGCCTTGAGCGGGTCGAGCAGGCCGATCTTCCGTTCCGGTCGCGGTTGTTCCTTCAGCAGCCCGACGATCAGCGCGAAGCCGATCGCCATCAGCGCGGCCGTGCCGTAGAACGGGTAGCGCCAACTCGCGTCGCCGAGTACCGCGCCGAGCAGCGGCCCGCAGGCCATGCCGAGCCCGAGCGCGGATTCGTAGAGCAGGATCGCGGCGGCCGAACCACCGCTCGCCGCGCCGACGATCACGGCCAACGACGTGGACACGAACAGCGCGTTGCCCAGCCCCCACCCGGCCCGGAACCCGACCAGTTCGCCGACCGAGTCGGAGGTGCCGGCCAGTGCCGCGAAGACCACCACGAGGGTGAGCCCGAGCAGCAGGGTCCGCCGACCGCCGATCCGGCTGGAGACGAAGCCGGTCACCAGCATGGCCACCGCGGTGATCAGGAAGTAGCTGGTGAACAGCAGCGACACCTGACTCGGCGAGGCGTCCAGGCCCTTGGCGATCGAGGGCAGGATCGGATCCACCAGGCCGATGCCCATGAAGGCGACCACCGCCGCGAATGCGGTGGCCCACACCGCCATCGGTTGCTTGAGGATGCCGCCCTGCCGCGGGGCGTGGTCGGCTCGGGTGTCGCCCCGGGTCGGCCCGCTGTCGGATTGCGACCGCATGCGAGACCTCCGAACTTCATCACTTGATTACTTGATCACTTCAGTACTCGGCACCTCAGTGCTTGTTAGCTTCGCTAATTAATGTAGCTTACATCTATCTGGTCGGCAAGCAGCACCACAGCAGAACGGAAGAGCCGGAACAAGCGCGGCTCAGCCCTCGATCGACTCCGTGCCGGACAGCCCGAACTCCTGGTTGAGCCGGTCCCAGAAGCCGTTGCGCAGCGCGCGGCGCAGCTCCTCGTGCGGGCGCAGCGAATACTGCAGCACGCTCTCCGCGTCCACGAGCAACCCTCGGTCGATCGCCTGCGGCAACATCGGGCCCGGCATCAGGTCGGCCAGGTTCTCCCGCCCGCGCACCACCAGCCAGCGCTTGGCGATCTCCTGGCCGATCCGCCACGCCTGATCGGCGGTCGGCGGCCCGCCGGGCTGCACGCCGAGCCCGCCGGCGTGCGACGGCGGCAACATCACCGGCGTTACGCACGTCTCGCAGAACTCGCGGTGCAACATCCGGGTGACATCGGCCTCCCACACCAGCGGGTCGGCCTGATTGGTGCCATACGCGGGCTCGACGCCCCACAGGTGCACCCGCACGCCGTACGACTGGGCCGCCTCGACCGCCGAGACCAGGTCCTCGTCACCGCTGATCACCACCGCGTCGTCGATCGCGTGGTTGCGCGCGAGCGATTCGAGGTCGCTGCGGATCAACGAGTCGACGCCCTTTTGCTGGTTGTGCGCGTTGAGGTTGCCGAGCCGTACCTTGACATCCGGGAGTTCGGCGATCTGGCGCTGTTCGACGGTGTGCACCCGCTCGCGTGCGCCGTCGTACCAGTAGACCCGCAACAGCCGGCCCTCGGGAAAGACCCGGCGCGCCTCGTCGATCAGGCCGGTGATCAACTGTTCCGCGTCCACCCGGAAGGCCCGGCGCTCGGCCGAGCCGGCCACGAGCAGGCCCATCGCGGCGTAGACGTAGCCGACGTCGACGAACAGCGCGTGGGTGCCGAAGTGCAGGGGCGGTGAGACGGACCGGACCAGTACGGCCGGGCGGGTGAACGCCTCCGCCGGGTCCGGCAGCGGTCCGGGGGCGTCCGCGAAGCCCGCGACCGGGTGGTCCTCCGCCGGACCACCGTGCTCGGCGCCGAGGTCCTCGCCGGATTCGTGCACCACGGCGCCGAATGCGGCCGTCGCGCCCGTCCGGAGGTCGTCCTCTCCCGGATCGTGCAAAGTCTCTCGTCCTCCCGTGGCGAATGTCGGATGTGTTCAGACCGCATTGTCCTATGCCGGTCGCCGTCGCGTCCTCGCCGCTCGCCGCACGATGCCGCGTCATGCGTCACGTGTCGGCCGGGGAAAGTCGGGAAAGGAACATTTCAGTCATGGGAATGCTATCGGTGTGACTGCTGTTGTTCAGGACGGTGCCGGTTGTGACCCCTGTGGGTCCTGTCCGATCCGAATGGATCCCGGCGCCCAATCCTTGTAGACGGGGGCGTGATCGTGTGTCGGGTCCCCGTGCGACTTCGGACCGGAGGGAAGGGAGACGCGTATGCGTTACCGAATCACCAACCTCAGCCGAGCCCAGGAAAAGACCGGAACCAACCCGGTCAACTGCGCCGTCGACATCGACACCGTGCAGGCGGCCCTGAAACGGGCCGAAGCCTATGGTGAGCGTTTGTACATTCGCCCCGTCAAGGTGGCGGAAACCGGCTGAACAGGCTGTATCGGTTGGATCGGAATGACCCGAGGGCGCTCCCCCGTTTTTTTGGGGGGAGCGCCCTCGGCATGTCCGGGGCCGGCGACCGGAGTTGCTCAGTGGCCTCGGGCCACCCAGGCGTCGTAGTCGCCCGCCTCCGCGCCGATCGTCGTCTCGTCGCCGTGACCGGTGAGCACGCGCGTGCCCTCGGGCAGCGCGAGCAGGCGGCTCTTGATCGAATCGAGGATCACCGGGAACGACGAGAACGAGCGCCCGGTGGCCCCGGGGCCACCCTTGAACAGCGTGTCGCCGGAGAAGAGCACGGCCGGCTCCGGCGCGTACAGGCACACCGCGCCGGGCGCGTGCCCTGGCGTGTGCAGGACGCGCAGTTCGATCCCGGCGACGGTGAACCGTGCGCCGTCGGCCAGTTCGGCGTCCGGAGCGCGGTCGGAGTACACCGCGTCCCACAACATCCGGTCGCCCGGGTGCAGATGGATCGGCGCACCGGTCAGCTCGGCCAACTCGGCGGCGGCGTTGACGTGATCGTTGTGGCCGTGGGTGAGCACGATCGCGGTCACCGTACGGTCACCGATCCGGGCCGCGATCGCCGCCGCGTCGTGCGCGGCGTCCACGACCAGCACCTCGCGGTCGTCGCCGATCAGCCACACGTTGTTGTCCACGTCGAAGTCCTGGCCGTCCAGCGAGAAGACGCCCGAGGTGACCACCCGGTCGATGGTGATCCCCGTCCCGGCCCCCATCACAGGATCACCACCGAGCGCAGCACGTCGCCGTGGTGCATCTTCTCGAACGCGGCCTCGACGTCGTCGAGCGTGATCCGCTCGCTGACGAACGCGTCCAGGTCGAAGCGGCCCTGGCGGTAGAGGTCGATCAACATCGGGAAGTCGCGCGACGGCAGACAGTCCCCGTACCAGGACGACTTGAGCGCGCCGCCGCGCCCGAACACGTCGAGCAGGGGCAGTTCGATGGTCATCTGCGGGGTGGGCACACCCACCAGGACCACGGTGCCGGCCAGGTCGCGGGCGTAGAACGCCTGCTTGTAGGTCTCCGGCCGGCCGACCGCGTCGATCACCACGTCGGCGCCGAAGCCGCCGGTGAGTTCGCGGATCGCCTCGACCGGGTCGCCCGCCGTCGAGTTCACCGTGTGGGTGGCGCCGGCCCGGCGGGCCCATTCCAGCTTCCGCTCGTCCAGGTCCACCGCGATGATCCGCGCCGCGCCCGCGAGTCGGGCGCCCGCGATCGCCGCGTCGCCGACGCCGCCGCAGCCGATCACCGCGACGGTGTCACCGCGGCCGACATTGCCGGTGTTCACCGCCGCGCCGAGGCCGGCCATCACGCCGCAGCCGAGCAGACCGGCCGCGGCCGGGTCGGCCTCCGGGTCCACCTTGGTGCACTGTCCGGCGGCGACCAGGGTCAGTTCGGCGAACGCGCCGATGCCGAGTGCCGGGCTCAGTTCGGTGCCGTCCGCCAGCGTCATCTTCTGCTTCGCGTTGTGCGTCGCGAAGCAGTACTGCGGCCGGCCGCGCCGACACGCGCGGCAATCGCCGCACACCGCACGCCAGTTCAGGATCACGAAGTCGCCGACGGCCACCTCGGTGACCCCGGCGCCGACCGATTCGACGATGCCGGCGGCCTCGTGGCCGAGCAGGTACGGATACTCGTCACCGATGCCGCCCTCGCGGTAGTGCAGGTCCGTGTGGCACACGCCGCACGCCTGGACCTGCACCCGCGCCTCGCCCGGACCCGGGTCCGGCACCACGATGGTCTCGATCGAGACCGGGGCACCCTTGCTCCGCGCGACCACGCCGCGTACCGACTTGCTCATGTCCTCCGCCTCTCCCCAACCGGTCGATGTTGCGCTTGGCACCTTATGGCTTCGCCTCGATGAACCCCCGGATCCCGTCCGCGCACAGCTGTACCGCGATCGCGGACAGCAGCAGGCCGGAGAGCCGGGTGACCAACACCACGCCACTCTCCTTGATGATCTTGATGATGCCGAGCGAGAAGCGCATGGTCAGCCACAGCACCACGTGGATGGCCACGATCGCGGTCCACACGCCGACGTACTGCCCGGCGCCGTCCGCCTTCTGCACGCTGACGATCGCGGCCACGATGGCGCCGGGGCCGGCCAGCAGCGGGGTGCCGAGCGGGACGAGCGCGACGTTGACTTCCTTGTTCTCGGTCGGCTCCTCGGCCTTGCCGGTCAGCAGGGACAGCGCTACCAGAAGCAGCAGCAGGCCGCCGGAGACCTTCAGGGCCGGGATCGAGACGTGCAGGTAGTCGAGAATCTTCTGGCCGAAGAGACCGAAGACGGAGATCACACAGAACGCGACGGTGGCCGCCTGCCAGGCCATGCGCTTGCGCACGGCCTGCGGTCGGCCACCGGTGAAGCTCAGGTACAGCGGGATGATGCCGGGCGGATCCATGATCACGAAGAGTGTGACGAAGGACGAGCCGAAGATGGTGACGTCGAACCAGTTCATGGGGTGATGGGTCTTGCTCCTGTTGCCAGTTCCGCGATCGCCCCGTACGACTCAGGATCTGTAGTGATTTCTCCGAGATTGATCGTTTTGCGGGTGCCATGGTAGTCACTCGAACCGGTGGTGATCAGCCGCAGCTCTTTGGCGAGACCACGCAGGTGGACCCGCATCGCGTCGTCGTGGTCCAGGTGGTCCACCTCGACGCCGGCCAGACCGGCCGCCGCCAGCTCGGCGATCGTGTCGTCGGAGACGGTCCGGCCACGCTTGGTCGCGCCGGGGTGGGCGAAGACGGCTACCCCGCCCGCGCCGGTGATCAGCCGGACCGCGTCGACGGCGTGGATCTCGTACTTCGGTACGAAGGCCCGCCCGCCGTCCTTGAGCCACTCGGCGGTGAACGCGCCGGACACGTCCGCGACCACGCCCGCCTCGACCAGTGCGGTGGCCACGTGCGGGCGGCCCACCGCGCCGCCGGCGGCGATCTCCCGCACCCGGGCCCAGGTGATCGGCGCGCCCAGTTCGCGACAGCGCTCGACCATCGCCTCGGCCCGGCGGACCCGGTCGGTACGAACCAGCTCGCGGGCGCGGGCGAACTCGGGCTCGGCGGGGTCGAACAGGTAGGCCAACATGTGCAGGCTGATCCCGCCCTCGGCCACACACGAGATCTCCGCGCCGCGCACCAGGGTCAGCCCGGCGGGCAACGCCTCGACCGCGGCGGCCCAGCCCGCGGTGGTGTCGTGGTCGGTGAGCGCGACCACGTCGAGACCGACCGCGCGCGCGGCACGGACCAGTTCGGCGGGCGAGTCGGTGCCGTCGGATGCGGTGCTGTGGGTGTGCAGGTCGATGCGCACGCGGACCTCGTCTGCCGGGAGGGTCGATGGACGCTCCCGACCCTAAAGCGTGTCTTCAAGCCCCCGTGGAGCAGCCCGGCCGGCGGTTCGGGGCTCCGCTCGGTCAGCAGTCGAGCAATTGCGGGGACAACGCGCCGCACGGGAGGAGTTGCAACTCGGCGCCGGCGTCGCGCAGATCGGTGAGTACGACGTCGTCGTAGACCAGGTGGCCGGCCTTGCCCGGCCACAGGATGGCCCACAACCACAGGCCCATCGCCTCGCCCGCGTATACCGCGCGGTCGGCCGGCGCGTCGGTGACGCACCACAGCGGGGTCGGCCGGCCGGCCGCCATCACCTTCGTCGGCACGGACTTGACGAACTCGCCGCCCGGGTCGTGCCCGATCAACCCCGCGTAGCGGGCGCCGAGTCCGACACCCACCTCCTCGGCGACCAACACCAGTTCGCCGCGCCCGCCGAGCGGGGCGGGACCGGTACACGCGACCGCGACCGCACGCGAGCCGCCACGATCGTCGCCCGCGTGGGCGACGCCGGTGTAGAGCCAACCGACCGGCAACGGCCAGGGCAGCCAGACCGGTACGCGCGCTCGGCGGACCACGGCGTCCAACGCCTCGACGCTCGGCGGCACCACGGGTTGGAGCGGGGGCACGGCGCCATGGATCTCGCACTCCCACGTCTCCGAGAACAGACCCGGAGCGCGGACCCGGCCGCCGCAGCGGGGGCAGCTCGGCTCGCCCTTCATAGGACAAGACGGTCCACTGCGCGGGGCCTCGCGTCAAGGACGATCACTCCTTCGATGCGTTCACACGCCCGACCGGCGTACGACTGCCGCAAGCGCGCCGTGCGCACACGCTGCGCGCGCCCTGGGCAACGGGGCTGGGGTTGCGGGGAGGTGGGTCGGCGGGAGGTGGGTCGGCGGGGCGAGCGCCCGTGGGTACGGCGCTAAGCTCGGGAGGCATGCGGCTCATTCCCTGCGTCGGCGCGATCGTCCTTGATTCGGAGGGACGCGTGCTTGTGGTGCAACGCGCGAAAATGCCGGGCGAGGGACAGTGGTCGCTGCCCGGCGGGCGGGTCGAGGCGGGTGAGACCGACGCGGTCGCACTCGCCCGGGAGATGCTCGAGGAGACCGGCCTGGAGGTGACCGTCGGGCCGCTGGTCGGCTCGGTGCACCGACCCGCGCCCGGCGGCGGCACCTTCGAGATCCGCGACTACGCGTGCACTCCGCATGGCGGGACGCTGCGCGCGGGCGACGACGCGGACGCGGTGCGGTGGGTGGCGGCGGGCGAACTGGGTCGGCTCGACCTGGTCGACGGGTTGCTCGACGCGTTGTTGGAGTGGAACGTACCGGGGGTGGCGTGAACGGGTCTTCGGTATCCGGCGCACGGTTGTTGGTCGTCGGCTCGCTCAACGCCGACCTGGTGGTGCGGGTCGCCGCGCACGCCCGGCCGGGCGAGACCGTACTCGGTGGCGATCTGGTGGTACATCCGGGCGGCAAGGGCGCCAATCAGGCGGTCGCGGCGGCCCGGCTCGGCGCGGACGTCGCGCTGGCCGGACGGGTCGGCGACGACGGGCACGGCCGGCTGCTGATCGAGACGTTGCGCCGCGAGGGCGTACGCGTCGAGGTGACCCGGACGGTGGCCGGCGCCACGGGCGTTGCGTTGATCACGGTGGACGACGCGGGCGAGAACACGATCACCGTGGCTCCGGGGGCCAACGGCCGCTTCGGGCCGGTGGAGGTGACCGACCTGGTGCCGGCGATCGAGGCCGCCGCCGTGGTCTCGCTCCAGTTGGAGATCCCGCTCGACACGGTGTGGGAGGTGGTTCGGCGGTGCCGGGCGGCGGACACCCGGGTGGTGCTGAACCTGTCGCCGGTCGTGCCGAGGGAGGTGTTGCGGGCCGCGTCGGTGCTGGACGCGTGCGACCCGCTGGTACTCAACGAGCACGAGGCGAAGGCAACGACGGGCGCCGCGAACGCGCGCGACGCGCTGGCGGTGTGGCGCACGCTCGACCCGCGCCCACGTTCGATCGTGCTCACCCTGGGCCGCGACGGCGCGTTGGTCGCCGAGGGCGACGCGGAACCGGTACACGTGGCCGCGCCGAAGGTGGCCGCCGTGGACACCACGGGCGCGGGCGACGCCTTCACCGGCGCGTTGGCCTGGCGTCTGGCCGCCGGGGACGACCTGGTGTCGGCCACGCGGTACGCGGTCCGGGTGGGCGCGGCGGCGGTGCGGCGGGCGGGCGCCCAGTCGTCGTACCCGACGGCGGCCGAACTGGCGTAGCGCGGGCGGGTCGTACCGGATCGCATCGCACCGGTACGACCCGCCCGGGCTCAGTTGGCTCTCGGTCGGCCCTCGGTTGGCCCTCGGTCGGGTCTTGGTCGGCTCTCGGTCGGGTCTTGGTCAGCTCTCGATCAGCGCCGGGCGGCCCGGTTGTTCGCCGCCGCGCTGCTCGCCGTAGCTCTGCTTCGGGACCATGACCTTGCGCTTGAACACGCACACGAGCGTGCCGTCCTGCTTGTAGCCCTTGGTCTCGACGTATACGACGCCACGATCGTCCTTGGACTTCGACTCCCACTTGTCCAGCACCAGGGTCTGTCCGTAGATGGTGTCGCCATGGAACGTGGGTGCCACGTGTCGCAACGACTCGATCTCCAGGTTGGCGATCGCCTTGCCGGAGACGTCCGGCACGGACATGCCGAGCAGGAGCGAGTAGATGTAGTTGCCGACGACCACGTTCTTCCCGAAATCGGTGGTGTTCTCGGCGTAGTTGGCGTCCATGTGCAGCGGGTGGTGATTCATGGTGAGCAGACAGAACAGGTGGTCGTCGTACTCGGTCACGGTCTTCCCCGGCCAGTGCTTGTAGATCGCACCGACCTCGAACTCCTCGTAGTAGCGGCCGAACTGCATCTCGGTCCCCTCTCGCCTGGTGCCACAACATCGAACAGGACGTTCGCGTCCGACGGTCGTCGAGCCCGAGTCGGGTACCCGCCCCGGTGGGGTCGGGTGGCGACGGCTCGACGGGCGCGCCGGCGGATGGGTTCGAGGATAGGGAGCCGGGGGCGGGACGCAGTAGGGGGCGCCTCGTGACGTGGGTCATGGACGAGGCGGGTGGGTTCGCGTAGGGGGTGTCGCCGTTGGGACCGACCGCCGGTGCCGGGCCGGGCCGGGTCGGGTTGGTTGGTCGGTCGGCCGGGCGGGCGGGCGGCCAGCCGGGCGGGCGGCCGGCCGGCCCGGCTCCGGCGGCGATGAACCCTCGGGGCGGGCAGGGGCACATTGCCCTTGCCCGCCCCGAGGGTTCGATCCGGGCGCCGGTCGGCCCGTTCGGACCGGCCGATGCTTCCGGACGGATGCCACGGCGTCGAGGTTCAGCCGACCGCGCGCCGGATGACGATGTCGTCGAGCCGCGTGCGGGCGTGGACCTTGACCTTGTTCTCGAACGCGTCGGAGTTGTCCTGCGCGGTCAGGAGGTTGCGCACCGACCCCTTCGTGCTCTTGGCGTCCACCCAGGCGGCGGTGCCCTCGCTGATGCCGACCTCGATGCCGCCGGAGGCGTTCACCAGATCCGCCTGGCCGCGCGTCATCCGGCCGATCCGGATGGGGCAGTTGGCCGTCTTGACGACGACATTGCCATCGGCGCGATCGACGTCGAAGCTGCCGCCGGCGCTGCTGACGTCGACGTCGGACCCGGCGTGGCCGATCCGGATCTTGCCGGTCGAGCCCTGGTAGCTGACGGTGCCCCTGATCTCGCCGATCTGCAGCCCGGCCGTGCCGCCTTCGACGTTGGCGGTCCCGGCGACGTACCCGATCGCGATGTCACCGCCGGCGAGCTGCCCCCGCAGCGTGCCGATGCGGTCGAGTTGGATCTGCCCCGAGGACAGGCTCAGCTCGCAGTCGCCGAGCAGGCCGTCGGCGTGTACGTCCGTCCATGCCGTGTTCAGGACCAGCCTGGATCCGGCCGGCAACTCGATCGAAATGGCGACGGAGCCGCTTTTTTCCCCCGCCTTGGTCGTCTGAATCGACAGTTCGCCGGAGGAGAAGTCGACCTTGGTGCCCTCGGCCACCTTCACGTCCGACTTGTTCGTCCTGTTGAGGGGCTCGACCAGCACCACCGTGTCCGACCGCTCGCTTGCGGCGAGCCGCACCCGGGCGCCGGCCGTGGCCAACGTGACATTGATCGGCTTCGGCGTGGCGAAAGTAGGCATGACAAATCTCCCTTTGTTGTGTGCATCCGGTCGAGCGTGTGTCGTCGAGCGCGCGTCGTCTCGTACGTGTCGTCTCGTACGTGTCGTCGAATATGTGAAGCGCTGGTTGGCGGGCGGCTCAGCCGACCCAGCCGATGAACTGCCCGTCATCGCGCCCGCGCTGTCTTCGCTGGTCACCGACGAGCGCGGCGCCGACCACCCGGACCAGCCAGGCGTTGGTCGACAATCCCTCGTGATCGGCCGCTGCTTCGATGCGTTGCTTGAGTTGTTCCGGCGGCCGGAAGTTGATCCTCGATATGGCGCCGTCCCGGCCGGTGAGCACAGGCGCTGTCAGCGCCGGATTCGGTGCGGGCCCGTCTCCTTCGGTCTCCCCATCTCCCGGTGTGACCACGAAGAACGGGTCACAACCGCGCAGCCGAACCTCAACCGAACCAGTGGCCATCTCCCGGGTGATCTCATCCGCAGCCGCCGACAGGGCGTCGAGCAGGGTCAACCGGGTGGCGGACGCGACCGACGCTGCCAGGCGCTCTGCCGGCACCGTCGCCTCGCCCGATCCGGCCACCGCAAGAAGCTCTTGGCGAAGGCTTTCGGTGTATGGCGTGAGGTCCATGCGCCAAATCATGGCGCCATCTCGGCGCCATGTCAAGACATCAGTGCCAGGATGGCGCCATATTCGGCTCAGGCGTGCGCCAGCGGCCGGGCCACCGTCGGCGAAGGGCATGGTGAGGTCGACCGGGACACCGATCACGCGGCGCACGCTTGGGGCCGCGGAAGCCCGCCGACATCCCGAACTTGGCGACATCGAGGCAGTCCGTCCGCTCCTTGGCTGCCGGAGGCGCCGGCTCAGGCCGACGTGGACATCGGGTGCTTGGGTGCTTGGGTGCTTCGGGCGGGGGCCGGCGCTCCAGGAGGGCGTCGAGGGCGCGGACCCGGGACTGCTGCGGCGAACGCTCGTGCGCGAGCCTGCCCTCGGCCGCCAAGACAACGAAGCCGGAGACACGCTCACGGTACGTCCGTACTGTCCGGGCCGAGCCCGGCACGGAACCATCCGGACACGTCGAAACCGTGCGCGCGTCGAACGCTTGCGAGATTGTCAAACCCCGGCGCCCACCCCGGCGCCGCTTCGCCCTGCGGGGCCGCGAGTCCGGCACGGTTCTCCGTCCGGCCGAGCGGGCCAAAGCCGGCGATCCCCCTACCGGATGCGGTGATGATCCGGACAGGGCCGCGCCGAACCCACACGAGGTGCGCCGAAAGCCGGTCGGATGCCGTGTGTCCTGCTGTTGCGAACGAGCGCCCTGCCTCAGGCAGTTGCGGACTCGACGCAGTTGCCGCCGGTGCCGCGGGTGCCGCCGCTGCGGCTGCTCGTGCGCGGGCGTTGCTGACCAACTGTCATCCGGACCCGAACTCCTGCAGGATTTCCGCGCGGAGCTGTCATCCCTTGAGCGTGCGCACGAGTTCGGTCCACGAGGAGGAGCCGACTTCGAGGTGACCGCGGGCTCGGTCTTTGGTGTCCCGAATGCCGGTGGCCGCTTGGAGGGGGGCCACCTCGACACAATCCTGGTTCGCGTGGGATCGGGTGCTCTTGCGCCAGGCGTTCATCGCAAGGCTCACAGGCTGTCCAATCTCGTCGTGATCAACGAACGCGTGTCGTGTTCGGCCGGCGCGCGCTGTTCAGAGGACTTCAAGTGCCGACGGTACCGCTGAATCGAGCGTTCGTCGCTGCCTGGTTGCGCGCCCGACTGGTATTCGAGGTGGACGGTCGGTGTGCCCAGAGCGGTGGATTCGAGGAGGGTGGCGGCCCCTGGCGCACCAGTTCGGTCCACGCTGCGGGGCCGACTTCGAGATGGCCCCCGGCTCGATCCTTGGTGTCCCGAATGCCGGTCGCAGTGGGAAGCGGTGCCACCTCTACACACGCTTCCTGGGCCTGCGAGCCGGTGGCCTTACGCCACGGGTACTGGTCGACAATGGTCACAACGCGTCCACTCTCTGCGAGATCATCTGCTTGAAGCGCCTTCTGATGCTGCGGTGTCTCGATAGAACGCGAGATCACGCCGATACCGTTTGACGACGCGCTCATTCCTCGTCAGCTGAGCGCCTGCCTCGTACTCCACGTACGTGACGGCTGTCGAAGGGGCTGGTGGATTCAGGATTGTGATCGCTCCCAGAAACGGCAACGAGCGCGCGGTGTAGGGCACGATCCGCAGGCTTACGTTCGGCAGTTCGCCGAGTTCGAGCAGGTGGCGCAGTTGCTGGCGCAAGGCTAGCCGACCGCAGAAGGCGTTCCACAGTGCCGACTCGGACAACGTCACAGTGAGTTCTGCCTGTCCGATGGTGACGACGTCCTGTCGCCGAAGGCGTACGGCCAGAAGAGCCTCGGCATCATCGGGGTCGGGCACGAACGCCGATCTCATGATGGTTTCGCGGGCGTACTCCGGAGCCTGCACGAGGCCCGGTACCAGAGTAGATCCGACAACCACGCTCACGACTTGCGATTCGAGGTGAATCAACTCTTCGTACTGGGTGCTCAGGACGGACTCGTACTGCGTCCACCACGCGTGCGGTCCGCTGGTGCTTTCCGCCCCGATTAGGCGCGCCAACCGCGCGAGCATCATGGGTGTCAGTTGCAGTGGACCGGTAAGCGCCACCACGTGGCCCCACGAGATCGTCATCAGGCCGGTTTCCAGCCGTGACTGCGTGGACTTGGCCCACCCCGCCTGGGTCGCTGCGGCGTCCACGGTCATGCCACGTTCGCGGCGCAACTCCCGCAGTATCCCGGCCGCACTCATGACGCGCTCCATGGGCGACGTCCCCTTCCGAATGCACTTGATGATGCGACATTGCCGGAACACGTGTTGCGTGCCAACGTGAGAATGTGACTACCAATGGCGACGGTGTCGCTGTAGGTAACGCTCACCCATGCTCTGGATGGAGAGTCACTCCCACGGCCGAAAGTCTCCAACTCCACTGAAACCGCCCGAGGTTAGCCCACTCCCCGAGCGCACGGACGCTTGGATTCGCGACGGTCATTCCGGGCTGCGCGAGGGATTGAATCCGCCACGACGCGACTTGTGCTCGCGTAGCCGTCTATGCGGCTCCGCCGGGCTCAGTCCGATGAACTCCCCTGATCTGCCGCTGAATTGAGGTCCAAGGGGAATCCCGGCGCTATGCGCCGGTCGGGCGTCGACTGTTGTCGTCGCCTCTTCAATCCGGCAGCGGCCGGGCGTCTCGATTGGACGCGTGAGCCCGGCCGCTGTCCATCTACCGCTGTGAGGCAGTGATGGAGAGCCAAGAGTATCGGGCTGGTGGCGGTCGGTCACCGGTTGTTGCGGGTTGTCGGGTTCGGCATGTGAATGGGCACGCGGATTTGCCGGAGGGAACGGTGGTGGCGCTTCCTCCGGCGACGGAGCCGCTTGCGGTGGTGCGGCCGGAATCGGCCGGGCAGTCGCCGTACCTGTGCGCGGTCGGGCATTTCGTGGTGGCCGAACCGGCCGTGCTGGCACGGCAGTTGTGGCGGGTGGATCACCTTGGGCGGGAGTCGGAGGCGGTGGTGCTTCCCGTCGGGGTGGAGCGCCTGTCGCTTGCCGAGCGGGGTGTTTCGGTGCGGGTGGCGGGATGAACCTCCGTTATGAGTGGTCGGAACTTCCGCTTCGGGTACGGGAGTTCGTTGCCTCGGTGGTCGGTTCGGTCGGGTCGGTGGTGCCGGTGGTGGGTCCGTATACGAGTTCGTTCGCGGCGATGGTGGTCACTGGGGCGGGGGATGCGGTGTTCGTGAAGGTGGCGGAGGAGGCCACTGCGCCGTTGTCGGCTCGGGCGCAGACCAGTGAGGTTGCGGCGAGTGCGGTGGTCGGGGTCTTGTCGCCTCGGTTGCTCGGGCACGGGTGCGTGGACGGGTGGCGGGTGCTCGTGTTCGAGCATGTCGAGGGGCGGCCCGTTCAGTTGCGTCTGGGGTCGCAGGATCTGGCGCAGGTGGTGGGTGTCGTGGATCGGATCGGGCGGATTCGGCCCGGGCGCGGTGCGGGGTTGCCGACGTTGGTGGGGCGGTTGCGGGAGCACGTTGCGCAGGGGCGTGGCGGGCCGTTGTGTGGGGATCGGTTGCTGCACACGGATCTGACGTCGGCGAACATGATCCGTCGGGCGGACGGGTGGGTGTCCGTGGTGGATTGGGGTCGGGTGGCGGTGGGGGCGCGGTGGGCGGAGGTCGCCTTCCTCGGGTCGCATCTGGTGGGTGCGGGGCACGAGTTGGGTGAGGTGCGACGGTGGATGTGGCGGTTTCCCGAGTGGCGGCGGACCCCGCATTCGGCTCGGCGGGCGTTGGCGGAGGCGGTGGTGGGGCATACGGCGGGAGAGGCGACCTGGTGGCTCGACCTGGCCGATGCCCCGGTCCGATGCGGCGAGGTGGGGCGATGAGCGGGTGCATTCCCGACGAGGAGGAGGAAGTCCCCTGTGATGTGGGGGACTTCGTGTGGACCTTCCACCCCGACGGCGACCAGATCGGGTCGGGACACGTAGTGGATGTGGACGTGCCGGGAGGCACGGTCACGGTGGAGGACCGCGACGGGCGGCGGCGGTCGTTTCCGTTCGGCCTGGTCGAAGCGCCGCCGGTGCGGCGCGACCGATAGAGCCACCCACTGCGACCCGTGTTGGTCGCGGGGGCGGCGGGGGTGATGCCTTGAGGCGCGTCGCCGGTCACGCCGACCGATGAGGACGCCCCATGCGCGGCAAGGGAGTTGGCGCGTCCGGCCGTATCGGTGACGGGCGCCGCGCGGGGATGGGGCTCGACCTTCGACGGCGAACCCATCCCCGCGCGCCCTCTTCAGACCAGAAAGGACACCCACCAGCGATGACATACCAATTCGGGTGGACGCGCGGTGCTTCGCCAGGCGCGTCGGCCGTGGACCGCTTCCAGGACGAGCGACTGAGCCTGCTCGTTCGGGAGTGGGTCGACGGGGCGGACGTCGAAACGCCTCCGCCTCCGCCTCCTGCACCTGCACCGAGCCCGAGCTTCCGCCGGCACCGACTGTGGGGGTTGTCGGTGTGGTTGCGCGTGTTGCGGCGGGGGCGATGGCGTGCGCGATGAGTACCCGGCACCCGTCGCCGACCGCGTCCGACGGGTGCCGTTCTCACCTCGGAGGACGGCGTGTCTTCGCAGCTAGCCTGACTCCATGACGCAACAGGTGAGCACGGTGGTGCTGATGTGTGGTCTTCCGGGATCGGGCAAGACCACGTACGCGATGGGGCTGGTGCGAAGCGGTTTCAAGCGGCTCTCGATCGACGAGGTGGTCTGGCAACGACTCGGACGGCGCGATGCCGGCCTGGTGCTGGAGGCGAAGGCGTTCGATCGGCTCAAGGAGGAGGTCCGCCGCGAGCAGCGGCAGGAACTGGTCAAGCTGATGCTTGCCGGGCGCGACGTAGTGGTGGACTACAGCTTCTGGAGTCGCGCCGCCCGCGACGACTACAAGGCGTTGATCGAAAGCCACGGCTGCCGCTGGGAATTGGTCCACCTCAGGGCCGATCGAACGATGTTGGAGCGTCGCCTCGAGATACGGAACGGCGAGGTGGGCGCCAACTCCGTCACCGTGGACGCGAAGCTGCTCAACCGCTACCTGGCCAACTTCGAGGAACCGAACGGAGAGGGTGAGCAAGTCTTCGTACAGCCCTCGACTTGACGACCTGAAGCTGCTCGACGGGGAGGGGACGCCCGCCCCCGGGGACACCCGACCCCTTGGGGTCCAGGCGGGCCAGGCCGATCTCGTTGAAGCGGTGGATCGCTCCCACCACCAAAACGACGAACCTGCCCGGGCGCGGCGCTAGCCTCCGGATCGTGAACGAGAACGTGTACGTGGGCAGCGCGGGCAAGGATGCGGCACTGGACCGGGGATGGCTCCTCGGACACTTCAAGAACGCCGACGATCCCCGCCACAGCGAAGCTGTCGAGATCAAATGGGGTGTCCATCCGCGTGGCGACGAACGAAGGGAATGGGTGAGAGGCGAGGAGCGAACGACTTTTCTGCTGCTCGTCAGCGGTCGCTTCCGCATCGAACTCCCGGGCCGCAGTGTTCTCCTGGAACAGCAGGGTGATTACGTCGTCTGGGGCCGCGGAGTCGACCACTCCTGGTTCGCGGAGGAGGAGTCGGTGGTGGTGGCGGTCCGCTGGCCATCCGTACCCGGCTATGCCGTGGCACAGCAGGATCCGGCACAGTCACAGGGTTGACCGCTCATGTGTGGGGTCGAGGCCACTCGTAGATGGCTGCGGCCGGCGCACCCACCTCTGCCGGTCCGCGCGCCGGACGGTGGGTGCGCCCCCAGGCCACGAACACGACGCGAGCGGACCGGCAGTGGCCGCTGGATCAATTGGCGGTGTCGGGCGCTTCGTTGCAGCCGTCGTCCGGGTGGTTTCCCGTGACCGTGTCGCGGTCCAGCGTCAGATGAGCGCCGATGTAGTTGAGGGAGATGGCGCCACATGCCTCGCCTGCGGTATTGCCGATGACGGTGCTGGTGGTGAGGGTGGCGTGGTAGGACCCCGACCGGATCTGTTTCCTGTAGTACCCGTGAACGGAAACGCCACCGCCCGTGCTGCTGGCGAAATTGCCGGCGATCGTGGCCGAGGTGACGTTGAACGACCCGTTGTACGAGTGCTTGTAGATTCGGTAGAAAATGCCGCCCCCGTCGTCTGTGCTCCGGTTGCCGGTGATTGTCGTACCGGTGACCGTCAGATCGCTGCGTTCGGTCCTGATTCCACCACCGTCCGCCCCGGGGGCGTTGTCGGGGTCGCGACCGGTGGCGTTGCCGGTGATTGTGCCGCCGGTGATGGTCAGGTTCGCAGTGGTTTCGATACCGCCTCCTTCGCCGGCAGACCCCTTGGACCCCGGGTACTTGTCGCCGGGGCCGCCTGCTCCGCCGTCGCCGGAGAAGTTGAAGCACACGGTGGTGTCCTCAAGCACCGCTGTGTCCGACGTCAGCTTGAGTCCGCCGCCTTCGCCACCGATGCCGCCCCCGCTGCCGTACCCGAAGAGGCCTCCCTTGAGCGCACCGCCCGCGCCGCCGGTCCCCCCGGCGTTGCCGCAGATCACGCTGTGCCGGGCGGTGACCCGGGAGGCGTCGCGCGCGGCGATGCCACCGCCGGCCCCGCCCCGGCCGGCGGAGTGGTAGGCGGGCTCGATGGCGTCCGCCCCTCGTCCTCCTACTCCGCCCCGGTTGCCGCCGACCGCGGTGCGCACCAGGGTCAGCGTGCCGGCGTCGATGGTGATGCCGCCGCCGTCCCCGCCTGGGCCCCCACCGGGATATCCCGACTGTGGCTGCGCTCCGCCGGCGCCGGCGGTGTTGCCGACGATGCGGGCGTCGGTGGCGGTCAGTGCACCGCCCGGTCCGATGTATATGCCGCCCCCGGAACCGCCCGCCTCGCGCGGTGCGCCCGCGCCCGCCGTGTTGCCCGCCACCACGACCCGGGTCAGGGTCAGCGCGCCGGTCGCCAGGATGCCGCCGCCGTTGCCGCCGGGTTCGGCTCGGCCGCCCGTGACGGTCAGGTCGGAGAGGGCCACCGCCGCACCCTCGTCGCGCAGGATGCGGAAGTCCGGGGCATCGGCGGCGCGGGTGAGGATGGCGCCGCGGCCGTTGATCGTCGTGGCGGCGGTAAGCGCCGGCAGCGGGGTGGTGAGCCGGTACGTGCAGCCCCCGGCCAGGGTCAAGGTGCTGCCGGGATGGGAGTTGGCCGTACTGATTGCCTCGCTCAGCCGCGCCTGATCGCACGTCACCGAGACGTCTGTCGAGACGGCTGTGGACGGGTCGAGGGGTACTGCCGCCGCCGGTACGGCCAGTACGCCGGCGGCGGTCGCGGCGAGGAGGGTGGACACCGATTTCGCTTTCACACGGACCTCCTGGGTCATGTGTGCATCGGTAGTAATCGGTGGTGCTTTTGGCACGACCGATCCTGCCGGCGCACCCGACCCTCGCCTATGCGGATTCGGGTCACCGCGACCGTGGGCGATGGCGCGATGTCATCGGGTCACCGCAATAGGCCGATCGTCGCCGCTATAGGCCCGCCGTTACCGCAACAGGCCGATCGCCACCGCAACAGGCCGATCAAGACCGGGACTTGCCCGACCCGCCCCCCACTACACCCCCGCTACGCCCCTCAACGCCCCCCACGATCCCGACCCGGCCCGACCCGCCCCTCCCCCGATGCCCGACCGGCCCCCGACCCCCGGTGCGCCGGCATCAGGTTGATCGCCCCCAGCATGGCCAGGACCCCGACCGCCGCCGCGCCCCCCGCGATCAACGAGGTGTCGCGGTAGCGCGGAATGCTGAGCAGGAAGCCGCCGGTGCACAGCAGCGCGCCGATCATCACCACCATCGCCACGATGCCCGGCTCCCGACCCCGCCCGCGCAGCAACATCGTCAGGCCGGCGAAGGCGACGAACGCGCCCAGTGCGGTGATCGCCCAGAGCACCTGCTGTAGATCCATGGCGTCCGGCTACCCAACCCCGATCCGGCCCGAGCGCCGATCGTGGGAAATGGCACCGAATGGGTCAAGTCTTCGGGGCGGCTTCCGGGTGCGGTCTTGGCGGGGCTTTGTGTAACAGCTAGATTCACTCTTGACGCGACTGAATGGTTTCATACAGAAGAGCAACAGAGGCAGAAAGGGCGCCGCCATGTCGGACCACACCGCAGGACCGCGCGAGGTTCGCGCACCGCGCGGCAGCACGCTGAACACCCGGGGCTGGCAGCAGGAAGGCGCCCTGCGGATGTTGATGAACAACCTCGATCCCGAGGTCGCCGAACATCCGGACAAGCTGGTCGTCTACGGCGGCACCGGCAAGGCCGCCCGCGACTGGCGCTCCTTCGAGGCGATCACCCGTACCCTCACCACGCTCAAGCAGGACGAGACGCTGCTCGTGCAGTCCGGTCGGCCGGTCGGCGTGATGCAGACCCACGAGTGGGCCCCGCGCGTCCTGATCGCCAACTCCAACCTGGTGCCCGACTGGGCCAACTGGGAGGAGTTCCGCCGGCTCGAAGCCGCCGGGCTGACCATGTACGGCCAGATGACCGCCGGTTCGTGGATCTACATCGGCACCCAGGGCATCCTCCAGGGCACCTACGAGACCTTCGCCGCAGTCGCCGCGAAGCGCTTCGGCGGCACCCTCGCAGGCACCATCACGCTCACCGCCGGCCTCGGTGGCATGGGCGGCGCCCAGCCGCTGGCCGTCACGATGAATGGCGGCGTGGTGATCTGTATCGACTGCGACCCCTCGCGGATCGACCGCCGGATCGAGCACGGCTACTGCGACACCCGCGTCGAGACGCTGGACGCCGCGCTGCAACTCGCCGTCGAGGCGCGCGACGCCCGCCGCCCGCTGTCCATCGGCCTGCTCGGGAACGCCGCCGAACTGGTCCCGCAGCTGCTCGCGATGGACGCCCCGATCGACATCGTCACCGACCAGACCTCGGCCCACGACCCGCTCGCCTATCTGCCGATCGGCGTCGCGTTCGAGGACATGGCCGAGTACGCGCGCACGAAGCCCGCCGAGTTCACCGACCGCGCCCGCGAATCGATGGCCCGGCACGTCGAGGCCATGGTCGGCTTCCTGGACAAGGGTGCCGAGGTCTTCGACTACGGCAACTCGATTCGCGGCGAGGCGCAACTGGCGGGCTACACCCGCGCGTTCGACTTCCCCGGCTTTGTCCCGGCGTACATCCGCCCGCTGTTCTGCGAGGGCAAGGGCCCGTTCCGCTGGGCCGCGCTCTCCGGCGACGAACGCGACATCGCCAAGACCGACAAGGCCGTGCTCGACCTGTTCCCGGAGAACGAGTCGCTGGCCCGCTGGATCAAGCTGGCCCAGGAGAAGGTGCACTTCCAGGGTCTGCCGGCGCGGATCTGCTGGCTGGGCTACGGCGAGCGCGACCGGGCCGGCGAGCGGTTCAACGACATGGTCGCCTCCGGCGAGCTGGCCGCGCCGATCGTGATCGGCCGCGACCACCTGGACTGCGGCTCGGTGGCCAGCCCGTACCGGGAGACCGAGGGCATGCTCGACGGCTCGGACGCGATCGCCGACTGGCCGCTGCTGAACGCGATGGTCAACGTGGCCTCCGGCGCCTCGTGGGTGTCCATCCACCACGGCGGCGGCGTCGGCATCGGCCGCTCGATCCACGCCGGTCAGGTCACCGTCGCGGACGGCACGCCGCTGGCCGGCGAGAAGATCCGCCGGGTACTGACCAACGACCCGGGCATGGGCGTGATCCGGCACGTGGACGCGGGCTACGACCTGGCCGGGGACGTCGCGGACGAGCGTGGTGTCCGGGTGCCGATGCGGGAAGGCGACGCGTGAGCACCGGCTTCGAGGCGATGTGGCGCGACCTGCTTCCGGTGGGTCGCGCCGCGACCGGCGGCTACCGGCGCTACGCCTGGACCGGGGCCGACGCCGAATGCCGGGCCTGGTTTCGCGAACAGGCGGAGCAGCGCGGGCTGTTGTACGAGGAGGACCGCAACGGCAACCAGTGGGCCTGGACCTCGCCCGGCGCCGACGCGATCGTGATCGGTAGCCATCTGGACTCGGTGCCCGACGGCGGCGCCTACGACGGACCGCTGGGCGTGGTCTCCTCGTTCGCCGCACTCGACCTGCTGCGCGAACGTGGCGTACATCCGGCCCGCCCGCTGGGCATCGTCAACTTCGGCGACGAGGAGGGCGCCCGGTTCAACGTCGCCTGCGTCGGATCCCGGTTGTCCGCCGGGGTGTTGACGCCGGATCAGGCCCGCGCCCTGGTGGACGCCGACGGGATCGCGCTCGGCGACGCGATGGAGCGGGCCGGGTTCGACCCGGCCGGCATCGGCGCCGATCCCGAACGCCTGGCCCGAATCGGCGCGTTCGTCGAACTGCACGTCGAGCAGGGCCGCGACCTGGTGCACCGGGACCGCGCGGTGGGCGTGGCCTCGGCGATCTGGCCGCACGGCCGCTGGCGGTTCGACTTCCGGGGCGAGGCCAACCACGCCGGCACCACCCGGCTGGTGGATCGGCGCGACCCGATGTTGACGTACGCCAACACCGTGCTGGCGGCCCGCAAGAAGGCCCAACTCGCCGGTGCCCTGGCCACGTTCGGCAAGGTTGACGCACAGCCCGGCGCGGCCAACGCGATCGCCGCCGAGGTGCGCGGCTGGCTCGACTCGCGTGCCGCCGACGAACGCACCCTGGACGAGGTGGTCGCCGACATCATCCGGGCCGCCACCGAGCGCGGCGACCGGGACGGGGTCTGCGTGCAGATCACCCGCGAGTCGTACACCCCGATCGTCGAGTTCGCCGGCCCGCTGCGCGATCGGCTCGCCAAGCAGCTCGGCGGCGCGCCGATCCTGCCCACCGGCGCCGGGCACGATGCGGGCATCCTGTCCGCCCACGTGCCCACCGCGATGTTGTTCGTCCGCAACCCCACCGGCGTGTCGCACTCGCCGGCCGAGCGGGCCGAGCTGGTGGACTGTCTCGCGGGCGTCGACGCGCTGGCCGACGTGGTGACCGACCTGATCGGCGATTCGACGAGCGAGGACCTCGGGTGAGCGAGTATTGGTGTGAGCTGGTGCGGACCCGCACCGGGATCGAGCGCGACGTGGTGCTCTCGATCGTCGGCGACCGGATCGAGTCGGTCACCCCCGACCGCCCGGTGCCCGCCGGCGCCACGGTGTTGCCCGGGTTCACCCTGCCCGGCCTGGCCAACGCACACTCGCACGCCTTCCATCGTGCGCTGCGCGGACGCACCCAGACCGGCACCGGCACCTTCTGGACCTGGCGCGACCAGATGTACCAGGCCGCCGGCCGGCTCGACCCGGACACCTATCTGGCGCTGGCCCGGGCGGTGTACGCGGAGATGGCGCTTGCCGGGATCACCTCCGTCGGCGAGTTCCACTACCTGCACCACGGCCCGAACGGCACGCCGTACGCCGACCCCAACGCGATGGGCCACGCGCTGATCGAGGCGGCCCGCCAGGCCGGCGTCCGGCTCACCCTGCTGGACACGTGCTATCTGCACGGCGGCCTGACCGCCGACGGCTACCAACCCCTGGAGGGTGTGCAACGCCGCTTCGGCGACGGGAGTTCGGACGCCTGGTACGAGCGCTGGAGCGCGCTGCGCGGCGACGACAACACCCGGATCGGCGCGGCGGTGCACTCGGTCCGGGCATTCGCCGCCAAGGACGACTACGCGACCTGGGCCACCCGTACCGAGGGTGTCCCGGTGCATGTACACCTGTCCGAGCAGCCCGCCGAGAACGCGGCCTGCCTGGCGCATCACGGGCTTACCCCCACCGGGCTGCTGGACGCGCACGGATTCTGGAGCCCGCACGCAACGGCGGTACACGCCACCCACCTCACCGACGCGGACATCGCCGTGCTGGCCCGGACCGGCGCCGGCGTCTGCTTCTGCCCGACCACCGAACGCGACCTCGCCGACGGCATCGGCCCGGCCGGCGAACTGGCCGGGTCCGGCGTGCCGTTGTCGCTGGGCAGCGACAGTCAGGCGGTGATCGACCTGTTCGAGGAGGCCCGCGCGGTCGAACTCGACGAGCGGTTGCGCACCGGGCGGCGCGGCCACTTCACCTCGGCCGCGCTGCTCGCGTTCGCCACGGTCACCGGGCATCGTGCGCTCGGTTGGCCGGACGCGGGGCGCATCGAACCGGGTGCGCTCGCCGACCTGACCACGATCGGCCTGGACTCGGTCCGGCTCGCGGGCACCGTCCCACGACTGGCCACCGAGGCGGCCGTGTTCGCGGCGACCGCGAGCGACGTCACGCACGTCATGGTCGGCGGGCGATCGATCGTCCGGGACGGCGTACACCAGCTGGTGGAGGCGGTGCCGCAGGCGCTGACCACCGCGATTCATGGGCTGTTCGGCTGATCGACCCACCGCCATGCCGGCCGATCCGCCCCCGGGTCGGCCGGCCCCCATTCGCACCGGAAGGGACCACTCGCGCGTGGCCACCACCCTGATCACCAACATCGGCTCGCTGGTCACCAACGACCCCGACCTCGGCGCCGGCCCGCTCGGCCTGCTCACGGACGCGGCCCTCGTGCTCGACGGCGACCGCATCGGGTGGGTGGGCCCCGCCGCGAACGCCCCGGACGCGGACACCCGCCACGACGCCGAGCAGCACGCGGTACATCCGGGCTTCGTCGACTCGCACGCCCATCTGGTCTTCGCCGGGGACCGGACCGCCGAGTTCGACGCGCGGATGTCCGGGCAGCCCTACGCGGCCGGCGGCATCCGGACCACGGTCGCCGCGACCCGGGCCGCGAGCGACGACCAACTGGCCGCGAACGCCGGGCGGCTGGTCGCCGAGGCGGCCCGGCAGGGCACCACCACGATCGAGATCAAGTCCGGCTACGGCCTCACCGTCGCCGACGAGGAACGTGCGTTGCGGATCGCCGCCGCGTTCACCACCGAGACCACCTACCTGGGCGCGCACATCGTCGCGCCGGAATACGCCGAGGACCCGGCCGGCTACGTCGACCTGGTCACCGGCCCGATGCTGGACGCCTGTGCGCCGCACGCCCGTTGGGTGGACGTGTTCTGCGAGCGCGGCGCGTTCGACGGCGACCAGGCGCGGGCGATCCTGGCGGCGGGCATGGCCAAGGGCCTGACCCCGCGCGTGCACGCCAACCAGCTCGGCCACGGACCGGGTGTGCAACTCGCCGTCGAACTCGGCGCCGCCTCGGCCGACCACTGCACACACCTCACCGACGCCGACGTGGACGCGCTGGCGGCCGGCGACACGGTCGCCACACTGCTCCCGGGCGCCGAGTTCTCCACCCGCGCGGTCTACCCCGACGCCCGCCGGCTGTTCGCCGCCGGGGTCGAGATCGCGCTGTCCACCGACTGCAACCCCGGCTCCAGCTACACCACGTCGATGCCGTTCTGCATCGCGATCGCGGTCCGCGAGATGGGCATGACGCCCGATCAGGCGCTGTACGCGGCGACGGCGGGTGGTGCCCGTGCGCTGCGTCGCACGGATGTGGGGGTGTTGCGTCCGGGCGCCCGCGCCGACGTGGTCGAGTTGGCCGCGCCCTCGCACGTCCACCTGGCCTACCGGCCCGGCGTACCGCTGGTGCACAGCGTGTGGCGGGCGGGGGTAAGGGTCTGACCGGGGGCGATGCGCCGACAGACCGTTCGAAATCGCGGCGCCCACGTTACGGACCCCCTCTGTCGCGACGCCTCGCGCTCGTGGATACTCCCCGGTAACTCTCTCAACCAGAAGCGTGGCCGGGACCCCGGTGGTGGGGCCCGGACATGCGCAGACGGAAGGAGCGCCGCCCATGGGCCGCCTCGCACAGACCGACGGACTCACCGAAGTCCAGCGGGAGATCCTGGCAACCGTCCGCACCTTCGTGGACAAGGAGATCATCCCGGTCGCCACCGAGCTGGAGCACCGGGACGAGTATCCGGCGGAGATCGTCGAGGGCATGAAGGCCATGGGCCTGTTCGGCCTGATGATCCCGGAGGAGTACGGCGGCCTCGGCGAGTCGCTGCTGACCTACGCACTGGTGGTCGAGGAGATCGCGCGCGGCTGGATGAGCGTGTCCGGGATCATCAACACACACTTCATCGTCGCGTACATGATCAAGCAGCACGGCACCGACGAGCAGAAGGCGTACTACCTGCCGAAGATGGCCGAGGGCGAGATCCGCGGCGCGTTCTCGATGTCCGAGCCGCACTGCGGATCGGACGTCTCGGCGATCCGTACCAAGGCGGTGCCGGACGGCGAGTTCTACGTACTCAACGGCCAGAAGATGTGGCTGACCAACGGCGGTACGGCCAACCTGGTCGCGGTGCTCACCAAGACCGAGCTGGGCGAGGAGTCGGTCTACCGGAACATGACCACGTTCCTCGTGGACAAGGAGTCCGGCTTCGGCGAGACCCGGCCGGGGCTGACCATCCCCGGCAAGATCGACAAGATGGGCTACAAGGGCGTCGACACCACCGAGATGGTGCTCGACAACTGTCGGGTGCCGGCCGATCGTATTCTGGGCGGGGTGCCCGGCAAGGGCTTCTACCAGATGATGGACGGCGTCGAGGTCGGCCGGGTGAACGTGGCCGCGCGCGGCTGCGGGGTCGCGCAGCGCGCGTTCGAGCTGGGCATTCGGTACGCGCAGCAGCGGGAGACCTTCGGCAAGCCGCTGACCGGCCACCAGGCGATCCAGTTCAAGCTCGCCGAGATGGCCACCAAGGTCGAGGCCGCGCACGCGATGATGGTGAACGCGGCCCGCAAGAAGGACGCGGGCGAGCGCAACGACCTCGAGGCGGGGATGGCCAAGTACCTGGCCTCCGAGTACTGCAAGGAGGTCGTCGAGGACGCGTTCCGGATCCACGGCGGGTATGGCTTCTCGAAGGAGTTCGAGATCGAGCGGCTCTACCGCGAGGCGCCGATGTTGCTGATCGGCGAGGGCACGGCCGAGATCCAGAAGATGATCATCGGGCGGCGGTTGTTGGAGGACTACAAGCTGCGCGGCTGACGGCCGGGGGCGGTGCACTCCGTCCGATGGCTCGGATGGCGGGGCGGGGGCGGGGTGCACGGGCGTTGGCCGGCGGTCGGGGCACGCCGCCAAGTGGGTTTGGTATGGGTCCGGTTGGCGGTAATGGTCGCGTCGTTGCCGGTTCGGGCCTCGGGTGCGACCGATGATGGCGAAATCTGCCACCGCCAGTGATCGGGGAGCCCACCATGGCTGCGAAACGCCCGGTGCCGGTCCCGCCCGGCGAGTTCGTCCGGATCGACGGGACCGCGCTGCATGTGGTCCGCGAGGGCACCGGCCCGGTGCTGATCGCCACCAGCGGACTCGCCGGCGCGTGGTTCGACTGGGACCCGGTGGTGCCGCTGCTCACCCCGCACTGCACGGTGGTCCGTTTCGACCGCCCGGGACTCGGCTTCTCCCAGCCGGATCCGCGACCGCCGACGCTGGCCCGCGAGGCGGACCGGATCGCCGGGCTCGCCGACGCACTCGCGCTGCCCGGGCCGTATGTACTGCTCGCCCACTCGCTCGGCGCGTTCCACGTCGAGGGCTTCGCCCGGATGTATCCCGAGCGCACCGCGGGCCTGGTCCTGGTGGACCCGAGCAACGAGGAGAAGCCGCGCCCGCGCCCGGCCCGGCGGGCTCGGGTGCGGGCCGCCCGGATCGGCGGGGGCGCGATGCGGGTCAGCGGCCTGGCCCACGCGATCGGCCCGGCGGCGCGGCGTTCGATCCTGTTCACCCAGTCGCGCCGGCACCGCGATATCGCGGATACGCGGTGGGTGCGCGGTGCGTATGGATCGGGCCGCTTCTTCGCCACCGCGCTGACCGAGAACACCACGTACTTCGACGTGGCCGCCGAACTGGTCGAGTTGCGCCGGGACGCACCGCTGCCGGATGTACCGCTGCGGGTATTGGCGGCGGCCGGTGGCTACGAGAGCCTGGCCGCGCGGGCCCGCTGGGTACGCGCGCTGCGCACGTTGGCGAATCTGTCCCCGCAGGGGCGGTGCGAGGTACTGGACGACTCGGCGCACTACGTGATGCTGGATCGACCGGACGCGGTGTCGGACGCGGTACGTGAGGTCCTGTCGGATTAGTCACGTGTTGTCGCGAATAGCACCGGGTACAGGTGCCGGGTTGAACAACCCCCCGGTCCACCACCCGGCAGCAGCGAGGCGAGGCATCAACATGTTCGGTCAGCAAAACGTTCCCCCGGGCGCCGGCGCGTCCGGCCCCGACCTGGCGAACACCGGCACGGTCATCGCGTCGTACGCGAACTACGCGGGCGCCCAGCGCGCGGTCGACTACCTGTCCGACAACGAGTTCCCGGTGCAGAACAGCGCGATCGTCGGCGCCGACCTGCGGATGGTGGAGAGCGTGCTGGGCCGGCTCACCGCGAGCAAGGCGGCGGCGTCCGGCGCGGCCAGCGGAGCCTGGTTCGGGCTGATGATCGGGTTGTTCCTGGGCATCTTCGCGGTCCGCGCGCACGGTTGGTTGTGGCTGGTGCTGATGGGGCTGATCTGGGGCACCGCGGCGGGCGCGTTGTTCGGCTGGCTGGGCTACCGGGCGATGGGCGGGCAGCGCGACTTCGTCTCCACGAGTCAGATCGTCGCGTCCCGCTACGACGTGATGGTGCGCCCGGACCTGGCCGAACGGGCGCGGAACCTGGTGGGACGACTCGATCTGTAGCGCTTCTTCGGGCTGTGGCGCTTCCTCGGGCTGTAGCGCTTCTTCGGGCCGTAGCACTTCTTCGGGCTGTAGCGCTTCTTCGGGAGCGCGGTCGGGGCGGGCGGTCGGGTGGGCTACAACCAGCCGTTACGCCGGAAGCCCCGGTGCATCAGCGTGCAGACGAGCAGGGTCACCGACATCGTCATCGGGTAGCCGTACCGCCACTTCAACTCCGGCATGTACTCGAAGTTCATCCCGTACACCCCGGCGATCATCGTGGGTACGGCGAAGATCGCCACCCAGGCCGAGATCTTGCGCATGTCCTCGTTCTGCGCGACGGTCACCTGCGCGAGGTTGGCCTGCAGGATCGAGGTCAGCAACTCGTCGAACGAGGCCACCTGTTCGCTCACCCGGGACAGGTGGTCCTCGACGTCGCGGAAATACTCGCGGATGTCGGGGTGCACCTGGCGCATCGGCCGCTCGGCGAGCTGGTGCAGCGGGCGGGCGAGCGGGGCGACCGCACGCTTGAGTTCGAGCAGTTCGCGCTTGAGCTGGTAGATCCGGCCCGCGTCGCCGGCCCCGCCGCCGCCGAACACGTCGTTCTCGACCTGGTCGATGTCGTCCTGGATGAGCTGCGCGACGTCGAGGTAGGTGTCCACCACCCGGTCCGCCACCGCGTGCAGCACCGCCGACGGCCCGGCGGCGAGCAGTTCGCCGCCGTCCTCCAGCCGACAGCGCAGCTCGCCGAGCGCGCCGTGCCGGCCGTGCCGCACGGTGACCACGAAGTCGTTGCCGAGGAAGACCATGATCTCGCCGGTCTCGACGATCTCGCTGGTGGCGGACAACTGTTCGTGCTCGACGTAGGTGACCGTCTTGAACACCGCGAACAGGGTGTCGTCGTAGCGCTCCAGCTTGGGTCGCTGATGCGCGTGTACCGCGTCCTCGACGGCGAGCGGGTGCAGGCCGAATCGCTCGGCGATACCCGACAGTTCGAGCGCGCTGGGCTCGTGCAGGCCGATCCAGACGAAGCCGCCGCCGGCGCGCACCTCGTGGATCGCCGAGTCGGGGTTCGCGTAGCCGTCCAGGCGCCGACCGTCCCGATACACCGCGCAGTCCACCACACAGTTCCCGGTCGGCGCGGGCGTGTGCGCCGGCAGCGGGGCGCGGCGGTGCGGGCGGACGGCGGCGCGGAGGTCGCGGATCATCGACATGACGGGCTCCTGGACTGACCGGCGCGTGCCGTCGTCGAGGCACCGCGGCGGGCAGGCCGTGATGCGTCGCTCGGGTCGACACGGGCAAGCGGAACGAATCACCGAAAGAACGGCAAAGGATCCTGATCCTGACGCCCCGTCACGGAGGACATTCGGAGCACGAGGACCGGGCCGATCGACGGCGGTCGGAACTCGCGGAAGGTCTCGGAATCCCTCAGAAAGGGCGGGGCGTGCGACTGGATCGGGGAAGATCGGGTGAGCCGCCGGTACTGCACGGTGTGCTGGTATGCACCACGATCACCTCCCACTGCCGGTCCCCGCTGGGGGAAGGCTCCCGCGCGTCGACCGGGTGGGTCGGGGCGAGAACGAGTCCGTCATCCCAAAGGCGCGCGCGAGATGTCCACATCCGGCGGGCCGACTAGGCAGAGTACACCAGAGTGGCGGTGCCAATGGCCGGTACGCCAACGGCTCCTGACGGCGAATTAGCATGCGGGCATGTTCGACTTCACGCCGGGACCCGAGCCCGTCGACCCCACCCCGCAGGTCGAGGCGCACCTGACGGCGACCTTCGGCGACCCGACCGGGCGGGCCGGCGTCACCTTCGTCGGCACGGACCGGATCGAGGTACTGCGTTTCGGCCCGGACGCCGACGGCGTGGTCCGCTACGCGACGCTGGGCATGTCCCGGGCGCCGATGGCCGACCCGGCGGCACTGCTGGCCGACCCGATCGCGGGGCCGCGGGGGGAGTTGGTGCTGTCGGTGCGGGGTGGGCACGACTCGGTATTGCGGCCCCTGGCGGTATTGGCGTCGACGCCGCAGGTGGAGGGCCTGGTGATCGCTCCCGGTGCCTCCCTCGATTTGGGCGGGCCGCTGTGGGAGGGCGGCGCGTTTCATGCGGTTCTGGTCGCCGAGCCGGGGGGCCTGTTGGCCGATCTGCCGCTGCCGGCCCCCGCCGACCCGGTCCGCTTCTTCCCGCTGCTCCCGATGACCCCGGCCGAGGCGGCGTGGAAGCGGGCCCAGGGCGCGGAGGCCCTCCAGGAGAAATGGCTGAAACACGGCACCGACCTGAGGGACCCGAACCGGCGCGCGGTGTTGCTGGGCTGAGGGATCGACCTCGGCGGCGGGCCCGGTGCCGCTGGGCTGAGGCATCGACCGTCGGCGGGCGGCCTACCGGGGAGGCGAGCCGGCCGGCACGCCGGGGAGGCGAGCCGGGTGGCGTGATTTGTGGGGTGTGCGTCGTTGACGCCATTCCCACCGCGCGGGCAGCCTTATGCCATGCGTCGAGTGGTTTTCGTAGTGTTCGAGGGGTTCCAGGCGGTCGACCTGGTGGGCCCGCATGCGGTGTTCCATTACGCCCAGCAGACGGTCGGCGGCTACGACTGCCAGGTGGTGGCTCCGAACGCCGGTCCGGTCCAGTCCTCGAGCGGTCTGCCGATGCTCGCCGCGTACGGAATCGAGGACCTCGGCCCCGAGGGACTGGACACCCTCGTCGTGGTGGGCGGACCGGGTGTGAACGATGCCCGCCGCGACCCCGCACTGGTGGCCTGGATCGCCGCCGCGGCGTCCGGTGCCCGGCGGGTGGCATCGGTGTGCAGCGGCGCGCTTCTCCTCGCGGCCACCGGGTTCCTCGCCGGGCGACGGGTCACCACGCACTGGGCCCGTGAGCGGCAACTCGCCGATGAGCACCCCGAGCTGACGGTGGACTGCGACCCGATCTTCATCAGGGACGGTTCGGTGTGGACCTCGGCCGGGGTCAGCGCCGGCATGGACCTCGCGCTCGCCTTGGTGGAGGACGACCACGGTCCGGAGGTCGCGCTGGCCGCCGCCCGCGAGATGGTGCTCTACCTCCGACGGCCGGGTGACCAGTCGCAGTTCAGCGTCCCGCTGTGGTCGGCGCAGCCGACCACCGGCCCGATTCGCAAAGCCGTCCGGGCGATCCAGGACAAACCCGGCGGCCGGCACAACGTCGCAGAGCTGGCGGCCTGCGCCGGCCTGAGCCCGCGTCACCTGCAGCGGCGCTTCACCGCAGAGGTCGGCGTGGGACCGGCGGCCTACGTCGAACGTGTCCGGGTGGAGGCGGCCCGACGGGCGCTCACCGAGGCGGACGAGCCGGTAGCCGTGCTGGCCCGCCGCCTGGGCTTCGGCACCGCCGAAACCATGCGCCGCACCTTCCACCGCCGCGTCGGCATCGCCCCCGGCGAATACCGCGACCGCTTCGGCTCGACTGCGACACGAGGCCCTGCCCTCGACCGGGAGGCCGGCGCCGAAGCGGTCTGAAGGGCGAGGTCGTCTGAAGGACGGAGTCGTCTGAAGGGCGACGGCGGACCGCCCCGGAACCGATCGGCGCGGAACAGCCGCGCGCCGGGACCGCCGACAGCGCTTGCGCGTGCGCTGCCCGGCGCTGCCCGGCCCGGCACAGCCGGGCAAAACCAGGGCGAACGAACCAACCCTCCGCAACGCCCGTTCCGCCGCCGAAGCCCCTACCAGGGGCCGCTGCCGGACACCCTCGGCCGCCACGAGCGGCGGCGCCTGCGCTTGCCGATGCTCTCTCGGCAGCGCCAGCAGCGCCCACTGCCGCACCGCTCACGCGGGCGGGGCACAACGACTCACCGACCGACCGCCCTACCCACCAGGGGCTGCCTTCCGCACCGGAAGGCAGCGGCACCATCGCCGCACGCCCCGCGACCGAGCAGCACAAGCAGCACGAACTACACGAGCAACGTCGAATACGCACACATCCTGGGAGATGAACATGCAAGCACAACTCGTGACGGTGGTCACCGGCGGAAGCCGCGGGATCGGCGCAGCAGTCTGCGCGCGCCTCGCGAGCGAGGGACACGACATCGTCCTCGGCTACCACTCGGACAGCTCCGCAGCAGCGGCGGTTGCCGCAACCGTCCGGCAGGCCGGCCGCAAGTGCGTCACCGTCCGTGTGGACACCGCCGACGAGACGGACGTCAACCACCTCTTCGACCGAGCCGCCGACATCGGTCCCGTCACCGCGCTCGTGAACAACGCCGGGACCGGCGGCCCGAACGGACGGCTGACCGATGCCGACCCTGCCGGTATCCGCCGGGCACTCGACGTCAACGTGCTCGGATACCTCCTGTGTGCCCGGCGTGCCATCCAGGACATGGAACGCAACGGCGGCGGAGCGATAGTCAATATCTCCTCGGCCGCGGCCACGCTCGGCAGCCCGGGACTGTACGTTCACTACGCGGCGGCCAAGGCCGCTGTCGACGCGATGACCATGGGGCTGTCCAAGGAGGTCGGCCCCCAGGGCATCCGCGTCAACGGCGTTGCACCCGGCACCATCTGGACCGACTTTCACCAGGACCCCGAACGCCCCGGCAAGGTCGCCGCCGCCATCCCCCTGGGTCGCGCCGGACAGCCGGAGGAGATCGCCGCAGCCGTCTCCTGGCTGCTCTCCACCGATGCGTCGTATGCAACCGGGGCGATCCTCCGGGTGGCAGGCGGACTCTAGTCCGATCGTCCACGCGGCCCCGGTCGAACCGCCTCGTCGCACACGGGAGTTGCTCTCGTCGTTCCTCGTCGTTCCTCGTCGCCGGAAACCGGCTCACCGCCCCGCGGCAGGCCCGCCATGGCACGCCCATGGCGGGCCTGCCGCAGTGTCCGGCCCTAATGGCGCGCCGAACCGGGGCCACCTCGACCAGGCCGAACGCGCAGGTGCGCCGCCCTCGCGCCTGCGTGTCAGTGAACACACCTCCGCGCCCGGAGCAGGTGTCGCGGCAACTCGCCCGTCGGTAGCGCTCGATGAACGCGCGGCCCTGGTCGAGGTCCCAGGTGCTCTGACCGCTTACGTTGGCCGGGTTGTGTCGTACCTGCCTTTTAGGGTGTCGGGGTGTCTCGTTGTCGTGATCGGACCGATGTTCGGGCGGTGCGTCGCACCACCCGGATCGGTCTGGATCTGACCCAAGCGCAGGTCCAGCGAGGTTCGGGGCGCAGCGAGTGCTCCGCAGTAGGCAACTCAGGGAGGTAGGCACATGAGAGCACTCCTCACGTCGTCCGGGATCAAGAACGCCAGCATCCATGACGCGCTGGTCGACCTGCTGGGCAAATCGATCGCCGAGTCCAACGCCTTGTTCATCCCCACCGCCATCTACCCCTTCCCCGGCGGGCCCGGCATGGCGTGGCGGGCGATATCCGGTGAGGGTCCGTCGCCGTTGTGTGGATTGGGTTGGAAATCGTTGGGGATTCTGGAGCTGACGGCGCTGCCGAGCATCGAGGAGGCTGCTTGGGTGCCAACGGTCCAGGCCGCCGACGCACTGCTGGTATGGGGCGGCGACCCGCTGTTTCTCGCCAACTGGATGCGGCGCTCCGGTTTGACCGGCCTACTGCCGACGCTGCGTTCCGAGGCGGTCTACGTGGGGGTGAGCGCCGGGAGCATGGCTGTTGCCTCCACCTTTGTCGAGACCTACCACGAACCGCCCCGCGGGAACGATGGACCGTTGAGGTCGGAAGACATCGTCTTCGCCACGCCTGAGGGTGACGTCGACAGAATCCTGGTCACGGGACAGGGGGCAGGACTCGTCGACTTCGCGGTGATCCCGCACCTGGAGCACCCGAACCACCCCGACGCCTCCTTGGCCAACGCGGAGAGGTGGGCGGCACGGATTCCCGCGCCGACGTATGCGATCGACGACCAGACCGCCATCAAGGTGGTCGACGGCGCCGCCCAAGTCGTCTCCGAGGGGCAGTGGAAACTGTTCCAGCCCTGACCGCACCGGGCAGTTCCTGAAGGGAACGTCGGTCGGGTCGTTCCCTCGTCGACCTGTCCGTCCGCACGAGTTGGGCGACCACCGGCACCCGGTTCCCGCCGGCCGAGGCCGGCAGCATCATCGCCCGCCGGTAGCGCACCGAACTGGTGCTGCCCCGCCGCACGATCCTCTGTAACTGCCGGCCCTCCTGGTCGGTCAGCCTCCGGACCTTGACCGACGCTGCCGCCACGCCTCCTGCATCGGATCGGATGTCGGCCTACATCCCACCGGTTAAGGCGCCGTCACCACCAACCCGGCGAACGTTGTCGGTCACAGCACTGGCTCGTACTCCCCGGAACCCGCCGCCGGGTACTCACCGTGTGCCCCGCCGGCCTGCCCGGAACGCGCGCAACCACACGAGCAACCGCCACAGCCGGCGCGGTCGCCCGCTCGGTGTCGGAGGCGGCGCCGGTAGGGGCATCTCGACGTCCGCCCCGTCGACCCACTCCCGGACCAGCAGACTCAACCGCTCGTCCTGGACTCGATCCACGGTCGACGTGTTCGGCGGAGCACCGCGTGTCCACCCGAATTGGTATGTCATCGCGGGTACGTCTCTTCTCTGTCGGGGCGCGCGGGGTGGGGTCCACTTCCAAGGTCGAGCCCCACTCCCACACCCGTCTCCTGATGCACCGGCCGGATCAACTCCCTTGCCAGACACAGGAGTTGCTTGCGCCAGTCATCGTCGCCGGGAACCGGCTCGGCCGGCGCGATCGGCAACCCGCCTCAGGACATCGCCATCGGCACGCCCTCGCGGGCCGGCCGCAGTGTGCGGCCCTAATCGGCGCGCCCGACCGGGGGCGCCTCGACCAGGGCGAATGGAAACGACCGCCGTCGCCCGTCGCGGTCCTCCACCGTGACCGTGCCTCCCGGCAGGTCCACGGACACGACGTGTCCCGACCCGATCTGGTCGCCGTCGGGGTGGAAGGTCCACACGAAGTCCCCCACATCACAGGGGACTTCCTCCTCCTCGTCGGGAATGCACCCGCTCATCGCCCCACCTCGCCGCATCGGACCGGGGCATCGGCCAGGTCGAGCCACCAGGTCGCCTCGCCCGCCGTATGCCCCACCATCGCCTCCGCCAACGCCCGCCGAGCCGAATGCGGGGTCCGACGCCACTCGGGAAACCGCCACATCCACCGCCGCACCTCACCCAACTCGTTCCCGGCACCCACCAGATGCGACCCGAGAAACCCGACCTCCGCCCACCGCGGTCCGACGGCCACCCGACCCCAATCCACCACGGACACCCACCCGTCCGCCCGACGGATCATGTTCGCCGACGTCAGATCGGTGTGCAGCAACCGATCCCCACACAACGGCCCGCCACGCCCCTGCGCAACGTGCTCCCGCAACCGCCCCACCAACGTCGGCAACCCCGCACCGCGCCCCGGCCGAATCCGCCCGATCCGATCCACGACACCCACCACCTGCGCCAGATCCTGCGACCCCAGAGCCAACCGCACCGGCCGCCCCTCGACATGCTCGAACACCAGCACCCGCCACCCGTCCACACACCCGTGCCCGAGCAACCGAGGCGACAAGACCCCGACCACCGCACTCGCCGCAACCTCACTGGTCTGCGCCCGAGCCGACAACGGCGCAGTGGCCTCCTCCGCCACCTTCACGAACACCGTCCCGGAAGCAGTGGTCACCGCCCCGGTAAAGGAACTGGTGTACGGCCCGACCACCGGCACCACCGACTCGACGGGACCGACCATCGACGTGACGAACTCCCATACCAGAACCGGAAGTTCCGACCACCCATAACGTGGACTCATCCCGCCACCCGCACCGAAACACCCCGCGCAGTAGGCGGCAGGCAGCCAACCCCGACCGGCAACGCCACCGCCTCCAACGCCCGCCCGAGATGATCCACCCGCCACAACTCCCTTACCACCGAGGCAGGTTCCGCATCAGAATCCGCCTCCGAATGACCGACCGAGCACCAGTGCGCCGACCGCCCAACCGGTCCATCCGCCTCCCGAGCCGTGACGACCTCGCCAACGACCGCACCGGCCATCCGAAGGACGTCCGAGTCGCGGTGATCGCAGGCGTGGCGTGTCGCGCGGGTGATCCTGCGCATACGTTCGACGTGTCCGGCGCGAGAGTCGAACTCCACCTCGATGCAGCCGCGTTCGAGTCCTCCGAGGACCGACACAGGTGATTGCGCGAAGGTTGGCGGCAGTTCTGCCAGTAGCTGATGTCGAAGCACAGCCAGTCGCCTCCAAAGGGACGCACGCGGGCAGCAGTGAGCAAGCGTGACGGCAGCGCCGATCACACCCCGCGTGGATAAGATCACTACACGTAGTGCTGGTTGCGTCAGAATCTCTCGCGCAACTTCTATTTGCAACACGCATCAGTCAAGCGAAGGTAAAATCTGGCAGCACCATGCGTGCATGGCGCTTCACTGGTGCGCTGACCAGGGAGGGACAACAGATGCCTACGACACCGATGTTGGCTCGACGGAGGCTCGGCAATGAACTCCGCACGTTGCGAGAACTGCGGCGACTCACGGTCGAGGAGGTAGGAGCACAGCTCGGGTGGCACAAATCAAAGGTGTCGCGCATCGAGAATGCGCAGTCCGGCGTCACGCGTCGCGATCTGTACAAGCTCATGGAGTTGTACGAGGTCGACTCGGACGGTCGGGACAAATGCGAAGCGCTGGTCGCGGATGGGCGAGAGCGCTCTTGGTGGGCAGTAGCGCCGTATGCCGACGTCCTCAACAACGACTACCAGGAGCAGATCGGGCTTGAGGCGGAAGCCGCTGCGGCGTGGGAGTACCAACCGCTGCTCATCCCAGGCTTGTTGCAGACGGCCGACTACTCGCGGGCGGTCATCGGGAGCGGGCCGTTCGTTCAGGATGAGGAGGACATCGAAACGCTCGTCGAGGTACGCCAGCGGCGCCAGCGCGTGTTGCTCACCGAGGACGACCCCGTGGAGTACTCGGGCGTGATCACCATGGCAGCCCTCATGTACGAGATTGGCGGGAAACACGCACTGCGTGCCCAACTCGCACACCTGCTGGACGTGGCCGAGCGACCCAACGTCACGGTGCAGGTGATCCCCTACGACGCGGCGGCGCCAACTACTGCCGGTCTGACGCTCCTGCACTTTCGAGACGCCCAGGATCCGAGCGTTGCCTTCGTGGACACTGTTTCTGTGAGCTTTCAGCGGGATAATGCCCGTGAGATCCGACGGTACGTACGGTTCTTCGATTACCTGCGCACCCACGCTCTCGATAGCCAGAACACCCAAGCGATCATCAAGAAGCGACTGGAAGACCTCAAGTGACTCAGCTTCCCCCCGTCGTGCAGCAGGCGTCCGAGTACGGCCACCTGACCTGGTTCAAGAGCACCCGCAGCGGCCAGCAGAACGGCTGCGTTTCCGTGGCCCACACGGACGTCCAGACGGCCGTTCGTGACAGCAAGAACCCCACAGGGCCCGCCTTCGCGGTCCGGTCCGACGCCTGGACGTCGTTCATCGCCGCAGTTCGCTGACCTTCGGGAACGCGAAAGCCCCTCCCTTGGAGGGGCTTTCGCTTTTTGTGGCACTGCTTGTCGCAAACAGGACGAAGAATATTAGTTGCAAACATGGCGTCCTGGACCAACTCGGCATACGACAACCGAACGCTGGTGACACAGGTCGGGGACGCGCACGCCGACACGGCCGGCGACGACGTGGTGCCGGCCTCCGATCGACCTCCCACCTCGTCATCGACGTTGCCCTCGCTCGTGCTGCGCATGTTCGACGTCGCGGAGATCGAGGAGGGCATGCGGGTGCTCGACCTCGGTACCGGCAGCGGCTATTCGGCCGCCCTGCTCGGACGTCGCCTCGGTGACGATCACGTGCTGTCGGTGGATGTGGACGAGTATCTGGTGAACGCCGCCCGTCAGCGGCTCGGTCCGGTTCACCGGTGGTTCATTCGTCAGGCCCGTTCGACTTGTGGGGGCAACTCGAACGCGCGCGGCACTTCATCGCGGAGTATGGACCGGTCGATCCGGCCTCCCTCCGTATGGAGATCACCGCAGACAGTCAGCAGATGATTTGGCCTGCCGCGAGCCTGACGCTCCCCCTTTGACGAACCGCTCGTATCACGACCGCCCGGGCAGCACCATCAACCGGTCAACGGCGAAAACCTCGCCCATCGCGATGAGTTCCTCGACTGACGCCGACGGGTTGCGGAACCGTGCCCGACTACGTGACGGCACCGTCGTGGGGCGGCACTGCTACCAGCGGTACCAGCGGCCACGGCCGCCACCGCTGCCGGTCGAACGGACGACGAAGCCGAGTGCCCAGACGATCAGGACGACGATCGCGGCCCACCAAAGGATCTTCACCGCGAAACCGGCACCGAAAAGGATCAGGGCGAGGAGCAGAACTACAAGCAAGGGAACCATTGTTTTTACCTCCGCCACTCTTGTGCCCAGCCAATTCGGGTGCATGCCTCGAAAAAAGGCCGTTTGCCGGGCCTATTTTCGGGCAGGGATCGCAACTGATTCTTCGCTCGGCAATCATTGCGCTTTCCCCCGTCCAGGGCCTGTTCCTCTTTCCTCGCGCGCGCGGGCGAGGAAAGAGGTCGCCGACCCGCAGTAAACGTGTTGGCGTCCGGGCGCCCGGATCGCCGACGATCCCCGTCGCCGGACTCCCGCGCGCCGCGCCCAGCACCCCACGCCCCGCGCCCAGCCCCAACGCGGCGTAACTGCGCCGGTCAGGGCAGGTCCACCAGCCCGCTCGGCTACACCCACGGCGCTCGGGCCCGCCGTCGCCGGACTCCCCGGCCGCACCTCGCGTCCATCGCGCACACGCCCGCCCGGGGCGTCCCTCGGGGCATCGGGTGACCCTCATATCGTGATCGGAAAACGATATTTACCGCGAAAGTTCGACCAATGCAGCCGAGTGGAGAAATATAATCGGCAAATCGGGGTCGGAATGGGAGATTCCTGCTTAGAGTGATTTCTGTCGGCCGGAGAATTTCTCCGACCGTACACATCGAAAGGCACTCTCATGCGCTTCATGCGCACTCCCGCCATTTCCCGGACCCTCGTGGTCGCCGCGATCGCCGTGGCCGGCCTGGCGACCCCAACCCTTGCCTCCGCGTCGGCCCTGGCCGACGCGGGCGGCGCTGGGACCCACATCAGCCTCGGCATTCTCGGCTTCCCCGGTAACAACGGCGCCAACGGCGTCGGCACCCACGGTGGCCTCGGCGGCCTGGGCGGTACCGGCGGCGCGGCCGGTGCCAACGGCAACGGCGGCATCGGCGGCGCCGGCGGCAACGCCGACGGCAGCGCAAGCGTCGGCGGCGGTGGCGGTACCGGTGGCGCGGGCGGCGCCAACGGCAACGGCGGCAGTGGTGGCAGCGGCGGCGCGGCCACCCTCGGCGGAACCGGCGGCAAGGGCGGCGTGGGCGGTGTCGGCGACGCCGGCGCCGGAATCGCCGGCGGCAGCGGCGGCAACGGCGGGGCCGCCACGGCGGGTGGCGGCCACAAGGGCGGCCTCGGCGGCGCCGGCGGCGCGGCCAGCCCGGTCTGCCCCGGCAAGCCCGGCGGCAACGGCACCGCCGCCACATTCACCGCGGACGGCACCACCGGCGCCACCGGCGCCGCGGGCCACACCACCCTCCCCTGCTGAATCGACACCCGATCACCGACCGCTGACGCGCGGTGAACGAAAATCGGCTGGGCGGCGCTCCGTCGGGACTTCCCGGCGGAGCGCCTACCCATCGCGGTCCGAGGTCTTCGGGCCACCCGCCGCCGACCGATCAGACGTCGAACAGTCCGCGCTCCCCCGCCTGGCGTTCGAAGTCCTCCAACCGGGCCTGGGCGCGGGCCGGTTCGATGTCGCACATGGCCTGGAGCAGGATCTGGCCCATCAGGATCGGCGCCCCGTACGAGTCGAAGACCAGCTGGGAGCCGACCCCCGCGATCAGCACCGCGTCGGACAACACGGCCGCCGGTGCGAACGGGCTGTCCGTCACGGTCACGATCCGAAAGCCCAGATCCCGCGCGATCCGCAGCCCGTCGCCCAGTTCCCTCGGATAACGCGGCAGCGCAAAGCACAGCAGCCCCGTCGCCCCCGCCGCCCGCGCCTGGTCCAGCCGGTCCACCAACTGCGAGCCGCCCTCGTCCAGCACCCGCACCTCGGGCAGCACCTTCGCCGCGAAGTAGCCGAACCCCCGCGCCGGCGCCATCCCGGTCCGCAACCCGAGCACCACCAGCGGACGCGACGGCGCCAACAACGCCGCCGCCCGCGCGATCGGGCCGGGGTCGGCGAGCTGCTCGGCCAGCCTGCTCAGGTTGGCGATCTCGGCATGCACGGCGCCCACGTACTCGTTGCGGTCCACCTCGGCGGAGGACTCCGCCGTCGTCGGCAGGCCGAGTTCGCGCAGGTGTCGGCGCAGCGCCGGATAGCCGTCGAAGCCGAGCGCGACCGCGAAGCGGGTCACCGACGGCTGGCTGACCCCGGCGAGTTGGGCCACCTCAACGCTGGACAGGAACACCGCCTCGCCCGCGTGCCGCACCAGGCAGTGCGCGATCCGACGCTGCGTGGGCGTGAGCCGGTGGCGCTCGAACAGGGCGAGCAGGCGGGCGGAAGGGCTCGCGTCGTCGTCGGCCACCGACAGGGTCTCCTCGCAACTCGGGTGGTACGGGCGGTACAGGCAGCACGGGCGGTACAGGCAGCACAGGCAGCACAGGCGGTACAGGCGGTATGGGTGTTACAGGCGGTACAGGTGGAACGGGCGGAACGGGCGGAACGCGGACCGCCGACGATGGCGGCGATCCGCGTCCGGCAATCCTGCCTGATCTGACGGCAGGTCAGCTCAACGAAGGCTCCAGGTCAGTTCAGCTCACCGGCCGCCGAGGCCGCCGCCCGAACCACCCCACCGCTGCGCACGAACGTGTCGGCGATCTCCAGATCCGGGGCCAGGAAGCGGTCCGGCCCCACCCCTTCGCCGCCGTGCTCGCGCAGCGCGGCGACCACCGCGGCCGTCGCCGGCGCCGGCGCACCCAGGCCCGCCGCCACGCGCATGTCCAACGCCCGCGCAGCGGTGGTGAGTTCGATGGCCAGGATGCGGTTGAGATGGTCGATCGCGCGACGCAGCTTGCGGGCCGCGCTCCACCCCATCGAGACGTGGTCCTCCTGCATCGCCGAGCTGGGGATCGAGTCCGCCGACGCCGGCACTGCCAGCCGCTTGCACTCGGAGACCAGCGCGGCCTGCGTGTACTGCGCGATCATCAGCCCGGAGTCGACACCCGGATCATCCGCGAGGAAGGCCGGCAGCCCATGCGAGCGCGACGGGTCGAGCAGCCGGTCCGTACGCCGCTCGGCGATCGAGCCGAGGTCGGCCACCGCGACGGCGAGGAAGTCGAGCACGTAACCGACCGGTGCGCCGTGGAAGTTGCCGTTGGACTCGATCCGGCCGTCCTCCAATATCACCGGGTTGTCCACGGACGCGGCCAGTTCGCGCTCGGCGACCAGCAGCGCATGGGCGAGGGTGTCCCGCCCGGCACCCGCGACCTGCGGCGCGCAGCGCACCGAGTAGGCGTCCTGTACGCGCGGCGCGGCGTCCTGGTGATGCCCGGTCAGCGCCGACCCGTCGAGCACCCGCAACATGTTGGCCGCGCTGGCCGACTGGCCCGGATGCGGCCGGATCGCGTGCAGCGCCGGGTCGAGCACCCGGGAGGTACCGAGCAGCGCCTCCATCGTCATCGCGGCGGTGATGTCGGCGGTGGTGAACAGGCGGGCGAGGTCGGCCCCGGCCATCAACAACATGCCGAGCATGCCGTCGGTGCCGTTGATCAGCGCCAGACCCTCCTTCTCCTTCAACTCGACCGGCTCCAGACCGGCCGCCGCGAGCAGCTCGGCGGCGGGCCGCACCACGCCGTCCGGGCCGGCCGCCTCCCCCTCACCGGTGAGCACCAGGGCGCAGTGCGCCAGCGGGGCCAGGTCGCCGCTGCACCCGAGCGAGCCGAACTCCCGCACCACCGGCGTGATCCCCGCGTTGAGCAGACCGGCCATGGTGCGCGCGACGATCGGCCGGACCCCCGTACGCCCCGAACACAGCGTCTTGAGCCGCAACAACATCAGCGCGCGGACCACCTCGTCCTCGACGCGCGGCCCCATCCCGGCGGCGTGCGAGCGGACCAGGGAGTGCTGGAGGCGGGTACGCAGTTCGGGGCTGATGTGCCGGACGGCGAGCGCGCCGAAGCCGGTGGACACCCCGTACACGGGTTCCGTACGCGCGGCGAGCCCTTCGACCACGGCCCGCGACGTGGCCATGGCCTTGATCGCGGTCTCGGCCAGCTCGACGCGCGCGCCGGCGCGGGCGACCGCGAGAACGTCCTGGGGGGACATCCCGGCCTCGCCGATCAGGACGGTGGCGGGGGTTGCCTCGGGGGTGCTGTGCAGATCGCTATTCACTCGAACATTATGTGCATGGATCGCGACAACACCAGGGCGGCTACCGTGCGGGGAGACATCCGGACGTCGGCCGTCGGGTAGACAGTCCGGATCGGATCGAGGAAAGGCAGTGCCGTGGGTCGGGTCACCTCTCGCCACAAGGTCCTGCGGCTGGGCGGCGACGCACCGGCCGTGGCCCGGATCGACACGCTCGTGGCCGAGGAGCCGCTGGACATCCGGATCGGCGGACGCACGATCACCGTGACCATGCGCACACCGGGCGACGACTTCGACCTGGTCGCCGGGTTCCTCGCGGCCGAGGGGGTGATCGGCGCGGCCGGGGACCTGACCGCGATGCGCTACTGCGCGGGCACCGACGAGGACGGCCACAACACCTACAACGTGGTGGACGCGGTACTCGCACCACACGTACCGGCCCCGGACCCGGGCCTGATGCGCGGGGTATGGACGTCGAGTGCGTGCGGGATCTGCGGCAGCACCGGCATCGACGGGCTGCGCCGGATGTCCCGCTTCGACGTACGCGCGGACGACGTGCGGGTGGACGCGGAGGTGCTGTACGCGCTGCCCGATCGGCTGCGCGCGGCGCAGAAGGTGTTCGCCAGCACCGGCGGCCTGCATGCGGCGGGCCTGTTCACCGCCGACGGCGAGGCGGTCTGCGTACGCGAGGACGTCGGCCGGCACAACGCGGTGGACAAGGTGGTCGGCTGGGCGCTGCGCGAGGGCCGGCTGCCGCTGGCGGGACACGTGCTGATGGTCAGCGGGCGGGCCTCGTTCGAACTGACCCAGAAGGCCGCGATGGCGGGGGTGCCGATGATGGCCGCGGTATCCGCCCCCTCCGGCCTGGCGGTGGAACTCGCCGAGGACGCGGGGGTGACCCTGGTCGGCTTCCTGCGTGGCCGCTCGGCCAACGTGTACACCCACCAGGACCGGGTGACCGTACCCGTACACCCGACCGAGCCACCGGCCTGAGCACCCGCACGCCTGCCGAACCCACACGCACCCGAGCCTGCCGAATCCAAGCGGTCCGGAGCCTGCCGATTCCGGGCGCTGCGGATCGCATCTGGCCCGGGTCGCGTGTGGCCCGGGTCGCCAGGCACTCGGGTCGCCGGCCCGAGCCGGTCGGGTGGCCCGCCGCGCGGCACCGCCGTCACCGCGGTCACGGCCCAGGTCGCGCTCGTCGCCCGAGTCGCTCCGGGGGCTCGGGTCACCCAGGTCGCGCACGTCACCCAGGTCGCGCACGTCGCCCGGGCAGCGCACGTCGCCCCGGGCGCTCCGACCGCTCGGGTCACCCACCGACTCAAACCACCCGCCCCACCCGCGCCCCCGCACCCCCTCACTCCGGCAGCGACGCCCCACCCGTCAACGCCACCGCAACCAACGCCCGCAGTACCGGCGCCAGTCCCGTGACGCTCAGGCTCAGATCATCCGCGTAGATCTCCACCAGCCACCCACCCGCGGCGTTGCTCCCGCCCGCCGCGACCATCGCCTTGTAGCCGCCGACCAGGAGCAGGTCCTCCTCGGCCGGGTCCGTCCCCGGGTCGCCCAACTCGGCGACGAAGCTGCCGCCCTGTACCGCGTCGGCCGTCGCCGGATAGTGCGCCAGGTCGTATTCGGCCGCGACCGCGTCATAGCGCGAGCCCGACTCGCTCTGCACGCCGGTCAGCCGGTGGATCGAGTACCGCACCGTACGCAACACCCGCCCGCCCGGCGGCAGATAGGACACCCACCAGGCGACCCCGTCCAGCATCCGGGCGAAGGTGTCGGCGACGATTTCCAGCCGGCCCAGCGTGTCCGCACGATGCACGCTCTTCGGCTCGCGCTCGTCGAGCACCGCCAGCACCGCGGCCAACAACCGCCCCGGCTCGGCGTTGTGCAGCGCGCCGCGGAACCGGCGGCGGTCGCGATGCGGGCCCGGGCCCTCGGTCTCCGCCTCGTCCTGCGCCTCGCGCGCCAGGGACAGGGTCAGGTCGGGCTGTTGGCCGCGCCCGGCGACCACCGGGCGGGTCGAGCGGGAGCCCTTGGCCCGGTACTGCGCCGCGTCGGCGAGCCGGAACAGCCGGTCCGCGCTGGTCACCGGGCCCACCGGATCGCCCGTGGAGGCCACGCCGCAGGCCACCCCCTCGCCGTTGTGCATCCGCAGCGCCCGTCGACACAGCTCCTCGGCGACCACGACCACGTCGTCCGGCGGATAGCCCTCGACCAGGACGCAGAACTCGTCGCCGCCGAGCCGGGCGGCCGTCGCACCGGGCAACATCGCGCTGCACGCGGAGAGCTGGTCGGCGAAGCGTTCCAGGAGCCGGTCCCCCACGTCGTGGCCGCGTTCGTCGTTGAGCCGCTTGAGGCCGTTGACGTCGCACACGATCAGGCTGACCACCACGCCGTCCCGGTAGTGCCGGGCCATCGCCTCGTCCAACCGCGCGTCGATGGCGCGCCGGTTGGCCAGTCCGGTCAGCGGGTCGGTGAAGGCCAGCTTCTCGATCCGCTCGAAGTGTTCCGCCTGGGCCAGACCGGCCGAGATCTGCGCGGCCAGCACCCCGGCGAACTCGGCGTCCACCGGCTCGAAGCGGGGCTGGTCGGCGCGCCGGGCCAGATACAACTCGCCCCACACCCGGCCCTCGACCATGATCGGCGCCACCATGCAGTCGTGCCGCCCCCGCCGCCGCATCGCCGCGACCCGTTCGGGGTCGTGTACGGCCTCGTCCTCGGCGTCGTCGACGCAGCGCGACCAGGTGGTGGGCCAGGCCGCCGACTCGATGATGTCCGGGAAGTCGCTGACGGGGTAGCTCTCCGCGGTCGGCAGCGGCTCCTCCCCCTCGGCCAGTTCGCCGTCGTTGACCAACACCCGCAGTCGCCCGGTGTCCCGTTCCCACACCGAGATCGAGGCGTGCGCGGCACCCATCGCCAGCCGTGCCTGGGTCGCGGACACCCGGACCACCTCGGAGAAGTGGTGGGTCGTGGCGAGCGTCTTGGCCAGGTGAATGATCGCGTGCAGCCGGCGGGCCGCGTCGGGGCCCTCGACCAGGGCGGCGGGTTCCGGACAGGTGTCGCCGGGCATCCCGGGCAGGTCGTCGGGCGGGCCGCCCGAGCCCTCGGTTCCGGGAGCGCTCGAATCGGGTCGCGAAGCTACTGTCCTCACCCCCAATCCACCAGCACCGAGACCAGAGGATATGTCATGTATTGCCCGATTAACGGCAAGGTGCACCCGCGTCATGCCGCCACCTCAACGGGTCGCTGTTCGCGCGCGTTCCGGTCGCCGACCCCCCGGTCGGCTCCGGTGCGTCCGCCGAGCGCCCGCGCGCGAGCCCGGCGCCCGTCCCGGTCCGAGCGAAGCGCTTGTACACCCCGGCTTCGTACACCCCGGCTTCGCGTCCTGCGCACATTACTCCTGTGCCGGCCGCCCGCAACGCCCCGTGTCCGGGCCGTAGCGCAGCAGGGCGTACCGGGTCGCCGGCTTGTGAAGACACCGTGGAGGGGTCCCACGATCTCGGCCGAAAGAGTACGGTCTCGGGCACAGTCCGAAGGAGTGTCGCGTGCCCACGCTTTCCGTCATCGCCGCGATCGATGTACCGGCCGCCCGCATCTGGGAGGCGGTAGGCGACTTCGAGGACCCGTCCGGGTGGTATCCGTGGCCGGTCGAGGAGCACACCGACACCGAGCGGCGGGTACGCGGGCCGGACGGGACGAGCGTGCGCGAACGGCTGGTCGAGCACGACGAGGCGGGACACACGTACAGCTATCGGGCGCTGGACGGCCTGCCGCTGCTGGGCCGGATCGCGCTCGAATCGATCGCCGGCGGCACGATGTGCCTGGTGGTCTGGTCGGTGCGGTTCCAGAGCACGCCGGCCGAACAACTCGCGGTGCTGCGCGAACTCGAACACGCGGTCATGCGGCCTGCGCTGCGTTCGCTGCGGGCGTCGTTCGCCTGACGGGGTCGCGAAGGAGTCGCAAGGAAGATACGCAAGGAAGATCCAAGCGCCCCGGACCCGCCGGTCATTGCGGTATCGGATCCCCCGGCCGGCACACCGTCCAGGGTTCGACCAGCCCCAGGCCGCGCACCGGGCGGCGCCACATCGGATGCAGTTCGTAGCGGGTGTCGCCCTCCAGAGCGGCGGCCAACTCGCGGTCGACCACCACGGCGTCCTTGGGGCTGAGCGCGGTCAGCCGGCTGGCCAGATTGACGGTGGTGCCGAACACGTCGCCCATCCGGGAGAGCACGTGGCCGTACGCGATGCCCACCCGCAGCGCGGGCAGGATCTCCTCCTGAGCCATCGCCTCGACCAGGCGCAGTCCCAGTTCGACCGCCGAGTCCGGCGAGAAGGTCACGAACAACACCTCGTCGCCCAGCGTCTTGACCAGGCGCCCGCCCTGTTCGGCGATCACGTCGACGGCGGTGTCCTCGAAGGTCTGTACCAGGCGGCCGAGTTCGGCCTCCTCCAGGTTGCGCGAGAGCCGGGTGAAGCCGACCAGGTCGGCGAAGCCGACGGCCAGCGACTGGCCCACCGTCTGTGGATCGGTCAGCCCCTGCATCGCGCGCGAGCTGGCCGCGGCCAGGTGCCGGCGCCAGGCGTAGATGACCAGCGGTTCGAGTTCGAGCATCACATCGCCCGCGGTGGTGACCACCTGTTCGGAGCGGCGACCGGTGAGCTCGGTGCCGATGTATTCCACCCACGCCTCGGTCTGCCATTCGGCGAATCGGGCCATGGTCTGGCCCACCGAGCGGACGAACTGCGCCGCGACGGCGGCGGGCAGCAACCCGGACTCGGTCAGCTCGCGCAGGTGCTTGAGCGCGGCCACGTCGGCGTCGGTGAACGCGCGGGCCGGGCCGAAATCGGCGAAGCCCAGGCCGCGCCACAACTTGCGGGCTTCTTCCAGGGGCACCCCGACCAGGTCGGCGACCTGGCCCGAGGTGTAGCGCCGGGGGGCGCCCAGGACGACCTGTTCGACGTCGGCGATCGTGTTGTTGACCGCCTCGATGTCGGACAGATCGGGCAGGGCGGGCTGATCGACCGCGTCGGCCCCGGCGCCCGCGCCGGGCTCCACGCGGGTCCGTTCCTCGGGCATGTGGCTCCTCTCGTCGGAGCCACACTACGTGTCGGGGGTCACAAAGGTTCGGGGTCGGCCGCTGCCATGTGCTTCTTCCGCTCGGGCGCGGCCCGCGCCACGAGTACGAGCAACTCGCTCTGCAGGCGCACCACGTGCGGCAGACCCGGGAGTTCGAGCCGCTCCCGGTCGCCGGTGGGCACCAGCACGACGGTGCCGGCGCCGAGGATCCGATCCACGAACGACGCGTGCTCGATCAGTACATCCGCCACGCGCGTGAAGGGGACCACCCGCGTCTCCCGGGTCAGCGCACCGGTACGCACGATCAGCCGATCGACGGCGACCGAGTACAACGTGCCCAGCCAGGCCAGCCACGGAGCGACACTCCACCGCACCAGCGCGGCAAGCCCGCCCAGCAGCACGGCGGGCAGGATCCAACCTCTGGCCGCGCTCGGCGAGAACAACGCAGCCAGGAAGCCGGTAACGGCAACGGTGGCAAAGAGGGAGAGGGCGGGACGCACAAGATGCATCCAGTGCGGACGCACCACAAAGAGCGTGTCGTCATCGACCTCGGCAGCGCCAACAAACACCGGGCCTCCTCGGGGGGTCCCCCGATTGTGCAACCGACGCCCCGGGAAGGCCCGGAGGCGTGCCGAGACCAAGAACTTCCGCGCCCACCCGCGCACCCGTTACGTCGGGCGCGACGCCGGCGGCTTTCGGGCGGGAGGGGTGAGTCCGACACGGCCCCGCAGCGCACATGCGCCCACCCCATGCCCGAATACCGCAGGCGATTCACCCGACGTAACGGGTGGGCGGGTGGGCGCAAAACCTACGTCGCCGGACGGACGTGCACCACGTCCCCCGCACCCACCGGCGTCGGCCCGTCCGGCCCCGTCACCACCAGGCGCCCGTCGTCGTCGATCGCAGTCGCGGCCCCCTCCAAGGCCGGACCGGCGGGGAGGTCCACCCGGACCCGCCGGCCGATCGTGGCGCACGCCTCGGTGTACGCCGTGAGCAGGCCGCTCGCCCGCGCATCACCCTCGGCCAGGCGCCACCGGGTGTACCACTCCTCCAGCTCGCGAAGCAGCGCCCGCAGCAGCGGGTCCCGGTCGATGTTCTCGGCGCCCGACAACAACAACGAAGTGGCCGTCGGGACCGGCAACTCGTCCTGGCGCAGCGAAACGTTCAGCCCGATGCCCAGCACCACCGCCGTGCCCGCCCGCTCGGCCAGGATCCCGGCCAGCTTGCGCTCGCCCACCAGCAGGTCGTTGGGCCACTTCAGGCGCACCTCCACGCCGCTCACCCGGGAGACCGCCGACGCCGCCGCCACCCCGGCGAGCAGCGGCAGCCAGCCCCAGCGCGCGACCGGCACCTCGTTCGGCGCCAGCGTCACCGACACCGCGAGCCCCGAGCGCGGCGGCGCGGTCCACCGGCGGTCCAGCCGACCCCGGCCCGCCACCTGCGACTCGGCGACCAGTACCAGCCCCTCGGTCTCGTCGGCCCGCCGGGCCAGGTCGGCGTTGGTCGAACCGGTCTCGGGCAGCACGTCCACCTCGCGCCACAACCCGCCGGGCACCAGCAGGGCCCGACGCAGGGCCGCCTCGCGCAGCGGGGGACGGTCGAGATCCGTGAAAGGAGAGTCCATCCGATCACCCTAGAAGGCACCGCGAGGCAGGGCGGTGATGGTCGCCGGCGTGGCGCGGATACGCTACCGATCGCCGCCGTTCGACTTGACAGGAGCCAGCACGATGGACCCAGTACAGGGCGATCCCGACATCCACACCACCGCCGGGAAGCTGGCCGACCTCGAGCGTCGCATCGACGAGGCGGTACACGCGGGCAGCGCCCGCGCGGTCGAGAAGCAGCACGCCAAGGGCAAGATGACCGCCCGCGAGCGGATCGAGTATCTGCTCGACGAGGGCTCGTTCGTCGAACTCGACGAGTTCGCCCGGCACCGCTCCACCAACTTCGGCCTGGAGAGCAACCGCCCCTACGGCGACGGCGTGGTGACCGGCTCCGGCACGGTGGACGGCCGGCACGTATGCGTGTTCTCCCAGGACGTCACGGTCTTCGGCGGCAGCCTCGGCGAGGTGTACGGCGAGAAGATCGTCAAGATCCAGGACCTCGCGATCAAGACCGGCGTCCCGCTGGTGGGGATCAACGAGGGTGGCGGCGCGCGCATCCAGGAGGGTGTCGTCTCGCTCGGCCTCTACGGCGAGATCTTCCGGCGCAACGTGATCGCCTCCGGGGTGATCCCGCAGATCTCGCTGATCATGGGCGCGGCGGCGGGCGGCCACGTCTACTCCCCCGCGCTGACCGACTTCGTGGTGATGGTCGACCAGACCTCGCAGATGTTCATCACCGGCCCCGACGTGATCAAGACGGTCACCGGCGAGGACGTCACGATGGAGGACCTCGGCGGCGCGCGTACGCACAACAGCAAGTCCGGCAACGCGCACTACATGGGCGCCGACGAGAAGGACGCCCTGGACTACGTCAAGGGCCTGCTCTCCTACCTGCCGAGCAACAACCTGGAGGAGGCGCCGTCCTTCGACGAGGCCGCCGACCTGGAGACCACCGACTTCGACCGTGACCTGGACACGCTGATCCCGGACTCGGCGAACCAGCCGTACGACATCCACACGGTGCTCGAACACGTCCTGGACGACGCGGACTTCCTGGAGGTCCAGCCGCTGTTCGCGCCGAACATCGTGGTCGGCTTCGGCCGGGTCGAGGGCCGCTCGGTGGGCATCGTGGCCAACCAGCCGATGCAGTTCGCCGGCACCCTGGACATCGACGCGTCCGAGAAGGCCGCACGCTTCGTGCGCACCTGCGACGCGTTCAACATCCCGGTGCTGACCTTCGTCGACGTACCCGGCTTCCTGCCCGGCACCGACCAGGAGTGGAACGGCATCATCCGGCGCGGCGCCAAGCTGATCTACGCCTACGCCGAGGCCACCGTGCCGCTGGTGACGATCATCACCCGCAAGGCGTACGGCGGCGCGTACGACGTGATGGGCTCCAAGCACCTGGGCGCCGATGTCAACCTGGCCTGGCCGACCGCGCAGATCGCGGTGATGGGCGCGCAGGGCGCGGCCAACATCCTGCACCGGCGCACGATCGCCGCCTCGGACGACCCCGAGGCGACCCGAGCGCGGCTGATCCAGGAGTACGAGGACACCCTGTGCAACCCGTACGTGGCCGCCGAACGCGGCTACGTGGACGCGGTGATCCGGCCCTCGTCGACCCGGGCGCACGTGGTCAAGGCACTGCGCGCGCTGCGCGGCAAGCGCGAGACGCTGCCGCCGAAGAAGCACGGCAACATCCCGCTGTAGTCGGACCACTCCGGGCCGGACCCGCCGTGCCGAGGCGCGGCGGGCCGGGCCGGTCAGGGCCTGGAGGTCCCCATGATCAAGGTGGTGCGGGGTGAACCCACCCCGGAGGAGTTGGCCGTGATCGTCACCGTCGTGGCGGCCAAGGCGAGCGGCGGTACGGCCGCGGCGGTCCCACCGGCCCCGTCGCAGTGGAACGCGCCGGCCCGGCTGGTCCGCCGACCGCTGCGGCCCGGGCCCGGTGCCTGGCGGGCGAGCGGGTGGCCGTTCTGAGCGACCGGACAACCCGGGGCGGACGTCGATAAATCGCACGAGCCGACTTGAGTATTCGTACTCAGGATCCCCCGGGGCTCCACGGCGCACGATGGGCGGATGCGCGACCGTGACGAATTCTCCGAGGAAACCCGGCGCGCCGTGGCCCAGCTGCGGCGCGCCGTGTGGATCCTGCCCGCGCTGCTGATCCTGGGCCTGCTCCTGCTCGGCCGTTGACCGGGCGCCGGGCCGTCCCCGGTACGTTGACGCCATGACCGACCGCATCCCCTCCCGCACCCTCGTGCTCGCCTCGGCCTCCCCCGCGCGCCTGAAGTTGCTGCGCGACGCCGGGCTCGACCCCAAGGTCCAGGTCAGCGGCGTCGACGAGGACGCGCTCACCGCCGCCTCGCCGCGCGAACTCGCGCTGCTGCTCGCCGAGGCCAAGGCCGACGCGGTCGCGGCCGAACTGACCGGCGACGAACTGGTGATCGGCTGCGACTCGGTGCTCGAACTGGACGGCCGCGCGCTCGGCAAGCCGGCCGACGCCGCCGAGGCACTGGCCCGCTGGCAGGCGATGCGCGGGCGCGCGGGTGTCCTGCTGACCGGGCACTGCGTGATCGATCGGGCGAGCGGCCGGCGGGTGTCCGAGGTCGCGGCCACCACGGTGCGCTTCGGCACCCCCTCGGACGACGAGGTGGCCGCGTACCTCGCCACCGGCGAACCGCTGCACGTGGCGGGCGCGTTCACCCTGGACGGCTATGCGGCGCCGTTCGTGGACGGCATCGACGGCGACCCGGGCAACGTGATCGGCCTGTCGCTGCCGCTGCTCCGCCGGCTGCTCGCCGACCTGGAGGTACGCATCATCGACCTGTGGACCTGACCGGGTCGCGACCACCGGGCATTACCTCCGAGGGAATCGACCGGCCGCGGTACGCCCGGCACAGTCGTGGGTGTCGGCAGACGACCCTGGAGGAGCCCATGAGTGCCCAGTCCCTCAATCCCACGTTCGCAACCGGCGGGCCCGGTGACGGTGCCGGCACCGGTACCGCCGTGCGCGGCGACACCGGTCTGCTGCGCGTCGCACTTCGGCTCGACGCGATCGCCACCGGCGCGGTGGGGCTGGCCGCGCTGGTCGGCTGTACCGCCTTCGACGCCGCGCTCGGCCTGCCCACCGCGTTCCTGGTCGGCCTCGGTGCCTTCCTGGTGCTCTACGCGCTCGGCGTGTGGCAAATCGCCCGGCGGACCACGCCGCACCGCACCGCCGTTCGTGCGGTGATCGGGCTCAACCTGCTGTGGTTCGCGGACAGCCTGGTGATGGCGATCGCGGGCTGGCTCGACCCGACCGGGCTCGGCACCACGCTGATCGTGTTGCAGGCGATCGTGGTGCTTGCCTTCGCCGATCTGCAGTTGTTCGGCCTGCGCAGGGCCCGCAGGTCGGTGCGCTGACGACCCGCCCCGGCGCCGCCGGGCCGCACCGGGCGCGGCGTGCCGGATCGGCGGCGCACCGCGTACGGTCGGGTCCCATGAGTTCGGCAACCACGAGCACCGAGCATCCCGTCGAGCACCTCGCCGAGCACGCCGCCGGCCGGCGGGCGACCGGCGAGCTGATCCGGCACTGGCGCCGGCACCGGCGGCTGAGCCAGTTGGAACTGTCCGTCGAGGTCGCGGTGTCCACCCGGCATCTGAGCTTCATCGAGACGGGCCGTGCGGTGCCCAGTCGGGAAATGGTGTTGCGACTGGCCGAATACCTGGAGGTCCCGCTGCGCGAACGCAACCGCCTGCTCGTGGCCGCCGGGCACGCTCCGGAGTATCACGAGAGCCGCCTGGACGCGCCGGAACTGGACGCGGTGATGGGCGCGATGCGGCAGATCCTGACCGGCCACGGCCCGTATCCGGCGGTGATCGTGGACCGCGCGTGGAACGTCCTCGACGCGACCGCGAGCGTCGCGCTGTTCACCGAGGGCGTGGCCGCCGAACTGCTCACCGCCCCGCTGAACGCCTACCGGATCAGCCTGCACCCGCGGGGCCTGGCGCCGCGGATCGTCAACCTCGCCCAGTGGCGCGCGCACCTGCTGCACCGGCTGCGCCGCCAGGTCGCGATCACCGGCGACCCGCTGACCCGGGAGTTGTACGACGAGGTGAGCGGCTACCCGGGCGACGCACCGCCGAACGCGGCCGGCCCCGGCGCACCCGCCGTCCCGCTGGGCATCCGGCACGGCGACGAGGTGTTGTCGTTCGTCAGCACGGTGGCCACGTTCGGTACGGCGGTGGACATCACCGTCGACGAGATCTCGATCGAATCGTTCTACCCCGCCGACCGGCGCACCGGACGGGTACTGCGCGAACTTTACGGCGACTGACCGCGGGTGCCGCATGTGTGTGCCGCGGCTCAGCCGCGCAGTCGCTGCCCCCAGACGTCGGCGGGTGCGCCGGCCCGGTCCGGTTGCCACTCGCCGAGCAGGTCCCAGTCCCAGGACCGGAAGGCGGTCAGCGCGGCGTGGTTGTCCCGGGCCACCCGCACCGCGGCGAACTTCGCGTCCGTCCCGGCGAGCAACTTCTCCCGCATCCGGCCGGCCAGTCCCTGTCGCCGGTGTTGCGGCACGACCATCATTTCGACGATCACGAACACCTTTCCGGCCGCCGCGAGTTCCGCGACGTCCTCGGGCAACTCGCCGTGGAATCCGGTCCACCAGCCACTGGCCCGCCGAGGCGGGAAGCCGTACGTACAACCGGCCGCGCCGGCGCCGTTGGCGACGACCATCTCGAATCCGGGCTGTTGGATGTGCTCGGCATAGCGCCGCAGGAAATCGGGGCGGCCCGGCGGGTTCTCGCCGTAGGTCTGGACGTACGTATTCGCGACGGATTCCCGTTGTTGGTCGGCCTGCCAACGGGTCAACCGGCGCAAGAACACCTCTGCCACCTGTACCTCCTGTCCAGGCATGGGATGCCGAAGACGTTCACATCGTGGCAGCCGGCCCCGTCCCGGGGAAACACCGCACGCCAAAAGCCGCCCGGTCGAGTGCAGGTGGGCGCCCCACGCTGGGGCGATTCCCCTGTTTTCCCCTCCCCCGGGCGCCCGCGCTCGTAGCCTGCGCACGGAGAAAAGCAGAGGAGCGGTCGAATGACGCGAGACGCGCGGGAACCGAACAACGCGTGGGACATGTGCGCCGACGGTCACGACGACCACGAATGGGTCTACCAGTACGGACCCGAGGGGCCGGCGGGCAATCCCTGGGCCAAGGCCTGCAAGCACTGCGGGAAGATGGCCGGGGCGAACGTCCCCGAAAGCGGGCTGCTCGGGCGCGCGGCCGGCGGCGACTGCATGGGCGGTTGACCGACTCGACCAACAAACTGCAACACGTTTCAGGTATACCCGACGGTAGGTGGCCGGCTCGCCCGGAGTACGTTGACCCCACCGGCAACGTGGCCGGCAGCTCCACCGCAGGCCATGAACACGGCGGGTTGCCGTACCCATGAGGACGTGGGTCGGCGGATCGTGCCCGCCCCCGAATCCCTAGACTCTCCGCAGTTGAGGAGGGAGCCAGATCGTGCGCAAGGTACTCATCGCCAACCGTGGGGAAATCGCGGTCCGCGTCGCCCGAGCATGCCGGGATGCCGGTATCGCCAGTGTGGCCGTCTACGCCGAGCCGGACCGGGATGCGCTGCACGTGCGGGTGGCCGACGAGGCCCACGCGCTCGGCGGCAACACCCCGGCCGAGAGTTACCTCGACGTGGCCAAGGTGTTGTCGGCCGCCCGGGACTCCGGCGCGGACGCCGTGCACCCCGGATACGGATTCCTGTCGGAGAACGCGGAATTCGCCCAGGCCGTCCTGGACGCCGGACTCACCTGGATCGGACCGCCGCCGCAGGCGATCCGCGATCTGGGCGACAAGGTGGCCGCGCGACACATCGCCCAGCGGGCCGGCGCGCCCCTGGTCGCCGGCACCCCGGACCCGGTCTCCGGGTCCGCCGAGGTCGTCGAGTTCGCGAAGGCCAACGGCCTGCCGATCGCCATCAAGGCCGCGTTCGGCGGTGGTGGTCGCGGCCTCAAGGTGGCCCGCACCCTCGAAGAGGTCCCCGAGTTGTACGACTCGGCGGTGCGCGAGGCGGTGGCCGCGTTCGGTCGCGGCGAGTGCTTCGTCGAGCGTTACCTGGACCGGCCCCGGCATGTGGAGACGCAGTGTCTGGCCGACACCCACGGCAACGTGGTGGTCGTCTCGACCCGGGACTGCTCGCTGCAGCGCCGGCACCAGAAGCTGGTCGAGGAGGCGCCCGCGCCGTTCCTGACCGACGAGCAGAACGCCGAGCTCTACCGCGCGTCCAAGGCCATCCTGCGCGAGGCCGGCTACGTCGGCGCCGGGACCTGCGAGTTCCTGGTCGGCCAGGACGGCACCATCTCGTTCCTGGAGGTCAACACCCGCCTGCAGGTCGAACACCCGGTCACCGAGGAGGTGTCCGGCATCGACCTGGTGCGGGAGATGTTCCGGATCGCCGACGGCGAGGCGCTCGGCTACGACGACCCGCCGCTGCGCGGGCATTCGTTCGAGTTCCGGATCAACGGCGAGGACCCGGGGCGCGGCTTCCTGCCCGCCCCCGGCGAGGTCACCACGTGGCTGCCGCCGTCCGGGCCGGGCGTGCGCCTGGACTCCGGCGTCGAGCAGGGCTCGGTGATCGGCCCGGCCTGGGACTCGCTCCTGGCCAAGCTGATCGTCACCGGCCGCGACCGCGCGCAGGCGCTGCAGCGGGCCAAGCGCGCGCTCGACGAGTTCGTGGTGGACGGCATGGCGACCGCGCTCACCTTCCACCGCGAGGTGGTGGTGGACCCGGCGTTCGCCCCCGAACTCACCGGTTCGACCGAGCCGTTCGCGGTGCACACCCGGTGGATCGAGACCGAGTTCGCGAACACGATCGCCCCGTTCGGCGGCGGCGCGCCGACCGGCCAGGAGCCCGGCGAGCGCGAGACGGTGGTGGTCGAGGTCAACGGCCGCCGCTTCGAGGTCACCCTCCCGGCCGGCCTGGGCGCGTCCGGCGCGGCCCCGGCCGCGGGGAAGAAGGCGCCCAAGCGCGGCGGCGGCAAGAAGGCGGGCGCCGCGGCGAGCGGCGACTCGCTGGCCAGCCCGATGCAGGGCACCATCGTCAAGGTCGCGGTCGAGGAGGGCCAACAGGTCGCCGAGGGCGAACTGATCGTGGTCCTGGAGGCGATGAAGATGGAACAGCCCCTCAACGCCCACCGAGCCGGTACCGTCAAGGGCCTGGTCGCCGAGGTCGGCGCCACGGTCACGTCCGGCGCGATCCTGTGCGAGATCAAGGACTGAACCGAAACACCCACCGCCCCGACCCGGGCGGGAACTTCGACCGCCCCCGCCCGAACCCTCGGCACGGGGGCGGTCGCGACTCCGGACCCGGTCGAGTCGAAGGGGGCGCCATGGATGTCTGGCTCACGGTCGCCACGGTGCTCGCGGCCGGCGGCACCGGGGCCGCCCTGGGGATGCGGTGGTCGAGTCGTCGCCGCATGACCCCGCCCGCCGAGCCGACCGAGCCCGGCGCGGCGGCGCCGCCCACGATTCCCGCCGCGCTCTACGAACGGGCTCGGGCCGAGTCGGTCGCGGCGTTGCGCGCCGAGGCCACCGCTCGACTCGCGGACCTGGCGGCCCGGACCCAGGCGCTGGTACCGGCGGCACATCCGCCCGCGTTGGCCGCGCAGTTACGGGCGCTCGACGCGTGCGAGGCGGCTGCCTGGGTGCTGCGGGACGCCGACGATCTTCCCGATCTCGCGGGCGTCCTGGTGCTGGTCCGACACGGTGTCCGGGCACTCGACGTGGCCGCGGACCGGGCCGGGCGGGCCCTGCCGGCGGACGAGGTCGGGGCCGACGACCGGTTCCGGGTCGCGGTCTGCCTGCTCAACCCGCTGCACGGGACCGCGGTCGGCCCGCTGCACTGGGCGATCCGCGGCCGGACCCGGCTTTCCGTACCCGCGTGCCACGCGTGCCTGGTCGCCGCGAGCGAGCGCACCATGGCGGATGTGCTGACCCAGCGGGTGGCGGATGGCGCCTATCTGGCCTACTACGAGATTCCGGCGGAGCGGAGTGTGTGGTCGGCGACGGGGTTCGGGGCGTTCGGCGGGGATCTGGTCGCACGGGTGCTCGACGCGCGGCCCGGGGGGCGCCGGGCGGGCGGCGGATGACAACCGGTAAGGGAGGGCGCGGCGGAGTCACTGGTCGGGCATCACCCCCGGGACGCGCATGTCGCGCATCCGCTCCCCGTTGAACTCCGCGCGGGCGCCGGGAACGGCCCGCTGCGGCAGGGGGGCGATGTGCACCTGGGCGCCCAGCTCGGCCAACGCCTCGCTCTCCGGACCAGGGGCGTCCTCGTCGGTGACGAGGTGCGTGATCCGCTCCGGGGCCACCGTCTGGAACATGGTGTCCACACCGATCTTGGTGTGGTCGACCATGACGACGACCTCGTGCGCGGCCTGGATCAGGGCGCGGTCCACACTCGCGGACAACATGTTGGGGGTGGACAGGCCACGCTCGGCGGTCAGCCCGTTGCCGGACACGAACGCGCGACGCACGCGCAGACCCGCGAGGGCCTGCTCGGCACCGCTGCCGACCAGCGCGTAGGACGACCCGCGCAACGTGCCGCCGGTCATCACCACCTCGACCCGATTGGCGTGGGCGAGTACCTGTGCGACCAGAAGGGAGTTGGTCACCACGGTCAGACCCGGGATCCGGGCCAGCCTGCGGGCCAGCTCCTGCGTGGTGGTGCCGGCGCCCACGACGATCGCGTCCCCCTCGTCGACGAGGGAGACCGCGAGGTCGGCCATGGCCGCCTTCTCCGCCGCCGCGAGGTGGGTCTTCTGCGAATAGCTCGGCTCACGGGACAGCCCACCGGGCAGCACCGCCCCACCGTGCCGACGGTCGAGCAGCCCTTCGGCTTCCAGGGCCCGCACGTCCCGCCGAACCGTCACCTCGGACGTCTGGACCACCCGGGCGAGTTCCCGTAGGGACACCGCTCCGTTGGCCCGCACCATTTCAAGAATCAGTTGACGACGCTCTGCTGCGAACACGTGACGAAGGTAACGTGAACGACCGGCTCTTATCAGCCGGTTGCAACTCTTACCCGAAGTTGTTCGGCAAAGTGATTAGAGTGCTTCGGTTTCCGGGCGCAGCACAGCCGCAGCGTTCGCGAGGACCAACCACAACGCTGCCCACCGGGAGCCGGATACCGCTGCTGTACGCCGGATTTGATTCCGTGTCAGCAGGACTCGACGGACCTCGGACACACCGCGAGGCGGCGGTCGCACCCGGTTCGATTCGAGTATGCGCGGCGGCCTCGAAGCACATCGGATGTTCGAGAAAAGCCACCCGTAAGTGGAGTACCCGGGAGCGCGGATTCCGAATTCCGCGCGCCCCTCGCGCGCCGGTGGGCATCCGGCGCGGGCGGCAATGATCTTGGCGCCGCCGACGACCCGGGGTGCGCCGGTCGAAAAGCAGCGCATCGGCACCCCCCGGGCACGGCACTGGGTCGATTCGCCCCCCGACCGGGTCAGGAACGCTCGCGCCGGTGCAATTGCCGGGCGGCTTCCGCGATCGAACCCGAAAGGGACGGGTAGACGGTGAATCCGCTGGCGATCTGGTCGACGGTCAGATGCAGGTCGACCGCGAGCGCCACGGTGTGGATCAACTCGCTCGCCCGCGGCGCCACGATCACGCCGCCGACCACGATGCCGGTGCCGGGACGACAGAACAGCTTCACGAAACCGTCGTGGATGCCCTGCATCTTCGCGCGCGGGTTGCGCGACAGCGGCAGCTTGACCCCACGCGCGTCGATCTCGCCCGCGTCGATCGCCGCCTGGGTGTATCCGACGGTGGCGATCTCCGGGTCGGTGAACACGTTCGAGGACACGGCCTTGAGGTTCAGCGGCGCCACCGCGTCGCCGAGCATGTGGTACATCGCGATCCGACCCTGCATCGCGGCCACCGACGCGAGCGCGAACACGCCGGTGCAGTCGCCCGCCGAGTAGACCCCGTTCGCGGTGGTCCGCGAGACCCGGTCCACCCGCACGTGTCCGGTGTCCTTGAGGAAGACGCCGGCCTCCTCCAGACCGATGCCCGCGGTGTTCGGGATCGCGCCGACCGCGACCAGGCAGTGGCTGCCCTCGATGATCTGACCGTCGGTCAGCGTGACGATGACGCTGTCCCCGTCCCGCTTGACGCTCTCCGCGCGCGAGCGCGACATCACCCGCATGCCACGCCGCCGGAAGACGTCCTCCAACACCTCGGCCGCGTCCGGGTCCTCGCCCGGCAGCACCCGATCCCGGCTGGAGACCAGGGTCACCCGCGAGCCGAGCGCCTGGTACGCACCGGCGAACTCGGCGCCGGTGACCCCCGAGCCGACCACGATCAGCTCGCGCGGCAGCTCGGACAGGCCGTACATCTGCTTCCAGTTCAGGATCCGCTCGCCGTCCGGCTCCGCACCCGGGATCTCGCGCGGGTGGGCGCCGGTGGAGATCAGGATCGCGTCCGCGTCCAGCGAGCGCTCGGTGCCGTCGGCCAGGTCGGCCACCACGCGGCGCGGCCCGTCCAGGCGGGCGGTGCCGCGCAACACCCGCACCCCGGCGCGCGTGACGCTCTGCGCGATGTCGTTCGACTGCGCCTTGGCCAACTGCAGCACGCGCCGGTTGACCACGCCCAGGTCCACGCCCACGATCGGGCGGTCCAGCGTGCCGGGCGTGCCGTCGTCGACGTAGATGCCGAGCTCGTGATGCGAGTCGGCGAAGTTCGTCATGACCTCGGCCGTGGCGATCAGCGTCTTGGACGGGACACAGTCCGTCAGTACCGCCGCACCACCCACCCCTTCGCGCTCTACCACCGTCACCTCGGCTCCGAGCTGTGCCGCGACCAAAGCCGCCTCGTACCCGCCGGGTCCTCCGCCTACGATCACAATCCGAGTCACGGGTGTCATTCTCTCCCATGACCGCGCGTCGCGTAGGCTGCGGCCATGCCCCTCTACGCCGCGTACGCAAGCAACCTCGACGCGCGGCAGATGGCCCGGCGTGCCCCACACTCCCCTCTGCGCCACACCGGTTGGCTGCCCGGCTGGCGGCTGACCTTCGGCGGCGAGCAGTTGGGTTGGGACGGCTCGCTGGCCACGGTCGTCGAGGACGAGTCTGCCCAGGTGTTCGTCGCGCTCTACGACCTGGCCGAGATGGACGAGCCCGACCTCGACCGCTGGGAGGGCATGCCGCTGGGCCTGTACCGCAAGGTCCGGGTCCGGGTGGAGTCGCTGTTCGGCGAACAACTCGCGTGGCTCTACGTGCTCAACGACTACGAGGGCGGCCTGCCGTCGGCCCGCTACCTCGGCATGGTCGCCGAATCCGCCGAATCCGCCGGCGCCCCCGACGACTACGTCAAGGAACTCCGCAACCGCCCCTGCGGGTAGGCCGTACGGCCGGGGGGCCAACCGGCCGGACCGGACCGTCGACCCACCCACGGCGATCGCCCGACGTACTGACACACTCGGCTCGTCGGGTCGTGCGAGTCGGGGGGAGCGCGCCGTGTCGGAGATCCGTTTCACGTTGAGCCTGGGCCAGCGGGCGATGTTCCTCGTCATCGCGGCTTCGTTCGTCGTGTTGTCCGGGTTCGAATTCGCGGCCGGCGGCGACGGGCCGGACGGCCGCTACCCGCTCTTCCTGGCCTTCCTGTTCGTGCTGAACTTCCTGGTGTACTCCCGCGTCGATACGCGAATCACCCCACAGGGCATCACCTGGCGCCGGTATCGCGCCCAGCACCTGGACTGGTCCCAGGTCGCGCACATCCGGCAACGAAGCCTCCTGGGCAGCCGCTACATCCAGGTCGTGCGCGCCGACGGCAAGGTGCGGAGCCTGTCCGCCCCGCTGGACACGCTGTTCCAGCGGGACCGGGACTACGACGCCAAGTTCGCCACGATCCGGAACGCCTGGGCCGGCGCCACCGGCCGCGCCCCTTACCTCCCCGGCCCGAATGCCCCCGAGCACTGGGATGCGGCAAGGTCCCCCGAGGTGTACCCGCCGCACGGAGCGTGACCCGGCCGCACCCGAACCGCCCGAAACCCACCACCTCGCCCCGGAGTCGGTACGCATCGCCCGAGATCGTCGGGGTCCGCGAGGAACGCGCCTGCGGCAAGCGCGAGTTGGACCCGCAACCGATCGGCGGACGGACCGTGCGACCGCCCGCGCCCCGGGCCGGCTGCGTACCACGCCGGCTGCCAGGCCATTCGCCGCGCCGGAACGCATCGGCTGAACGGACGTATCGCCACCTACCCGTACGAGTCGTCCCCCGCTGTCATTGCGGTCGTATCACAGTCTTCTACGCGCATAGACCCCGCCCGCGCCGTTCCGGGGTACAGCATTTACGCTCATCGATGTGAACGTATTGGATAGCCACGACCCGTACACGGCCGCCGCCGAGGCCGCCGAAAGCCTTCAGCGGCTCACCGGTGCCGCGACGCACGACATCGCGCTCGTCATGGGCTCTGGCTGGGTGCCCGCGGCCGACATGCTGGGCGAGCCGGAACACGAGTTCCCGGTCACCGAGCTGCCCGGCTTCCCGCCGCCCGCCGTCGAGGGCCACGCCGGCACGGTCCGCTCGCTGGTCATCGGCGACCGTCGCGCGCTGGTCTTCCTCGGCCGCACCCACCTGTACGAGGGCCGCGGCGTCGCGTCCGTCGCACACGGCGTGCGCACCGCGATCGCGGCCGGCTGCAAGGCCGTCGTACTGACCAACGGCTGCGGCGGCCTGCGTCCCTCCTTCGTGCCCGGCCAGCCGGTGCTGATCAGCGACCACATCAACCTCACCGCCGCGTCGCCCATCGTCGGGGCCAACTTCGTGGACCTGACGGACCTCTATTCACCGCGGCTACGCGCGTTGTGTCGCGAGGTCGAACCCGACCTCGAAGAAGGCGTATACGTACAATTCCCCGGCCCGCACTACGAGACCCCGGCCGAGATCGGCATGGTCCGCGCGATCGGCGGGCACCTCGTCGGCATGTCCACGACCATCGAAGCGATCGCCGCCCGCGAGGCCGGCGCCGAGGTCCTGGGCATCTCGCTGGTCACCAACCTCGCCGCGGGCATGACCGGCGAGCCGCTCAACCACGAGGAGGTCCTGGCCGCCGGACGCGCGTCCGCCGAGCGGATGGGCCGCCTGCTCACCCAGGTCCTGCCGCGCATCTGAGCGCCCGCAGGTCCGCACCCCCCGCCATCCCCGATCCCTTCCGCACCGAGGAGTCCGTGTTGAGCGACGTCATCGAGATCGCGCGCGCCTGGCTGGCCGAGGATCCGGACCCGGACACCCGGGCCGAACTCGAGGCGTTGCTCGCGGCGGACGATCGGGAGGGGCTCGCGGATCGGTTCGCCGGGCTGCTCCAGTTCGGCACCGCGGGGCTGCGCGGCGAACTGGGCGCCGGGCCGAACCGGATGAACCGGGCGGTGGTCATCCGCGCGGCGGCGGGCCTGGCCGCCTACCTCAAGACGGCCTACCTCACCGACACGGTCGCCCCGGAGGCGATCCGCAACGCGGTGGTGATCGGGTTCGACGCGCGGCACAAGTCCGACGTGTTCGCCCGGGACACCGCCGCCGTGCTCGAGGCCGCCGGGCTGCACGCGCTGCTGCTGCCCCGGCCGCTGCCGACGCCGGTGCTCGCCTACGCGATCCGGCATCTGGGCTGCGTCGCGGGCGTGATGGTCACCGCGAGCCACAACCCGCCGCGCGACAACGGCTACAAGGTCTACCTCGGCGACGGGTCGCAGATCGTACCGCCCGCCGACGCGGAGATCGCCGGACACATCGCGGCGGTGCGCTCGCTTGCCGAGGTGCCGTTGGCCGAGGACGGCTGGGAGACGCTCGGCGAGGCGCTGATCGACTCCTACCTCGACCGCGCGGTGACCGTGCTCGACCCGGCCGGGCCGCGCGGGGTGCGGATCGTGCACACCGCGATGCACGGCGTGGGCACCACCGTGATGCTCGGCGCGTTCGACCGCGCGGGCTTCGCGGACGTCCGACCGGTGCCCGAACAGGCGGACCCGGACCCGGACTTCCCGACCGTGGCGTTCCCCAACCCGGAGGAACCCGGGGCGATGGACCTGGCGTTCCGGACCGCGCTCGCCGAGGACGCCGACGTGGTGATCGCCAACGACCCGGACGCCGACCGATGCGCGGTCGCCGTACCGGACCCGGCGGTCCCGGGCGGCTGGCGGATGTTGCGCGGCGACGAGGTCGGCGCCCTGCTCGGCGCCGAGGTGGCCCGCCGCGGCACCACCGGCATGCTGGCCACCACGATCGTGTCCTCCTCGCTGCTCGGCACGATCGCGCGCGCGAACGACATCGCGTACACCGAGACGCTGACCGGCTTCAAGTGGCTCGCCCGGGTGCCGAACCTGGCCTTCGCCTACGAGGAGGCCCTCGGCTACTGCGTGGACCCGGCCGGGGTGTGCGACAAGGACGGCATCACCGCCGCGCTGATGCTGGCCGAACTCGCGGCCGGCGCCAAGCGCGACGGCCGCACGCTGCCCGCCCTGCTCGACGAGATCGCCACCCGCTACGGCCTGTTCGCGACCGACCAGTACTCGGTACGGGTGGACCGCCTGGACCTGATCGCCGACGCGATGCACCGACTGCGCGCCGAGCCGCCGACCTCCCTCGGTGGCCTGACCGTCACGACGGCCGAAGACCTCCTGCACCCGCCGGCCGACGGCCTGCCGCCCACCGACGGCCTGCGCTACACCCTGGCCGGCGACGGCAAGGACCTGGCGGCCGGCCGCGTGGTGGTCCGCCCGTCGGGCACCGAGCCCAAGCTCAAGGCCTACCTGGAGGTCGTGGTGGCCCCGACCCGAATCGCCGAGGTCGGCATCGAGACCGCCCGCGCGGCGGCCCACACCGCCCTGGAGCAGCTCAAGCGGGACCTGGCCACGACGCTGGGCATGTAAGTCCCGAGCCCGAACGGGCTGGTGGACACGTGTGGGGCGGGGCTGCCGACCGGCGGTCCCGCCCCACCCGCAGGTCGAGGTGCCATCGGGGGACACATCGGCGTCGGGCACCCGACCACGCTCAGCCGACCGCGTGCCGGATCAGGACGAAGATCAGGACGGCCACCGCGACCAGCACCACCAGACAGCCGACCGCACACCCCCGGCCCGTGCCGTGCGGGTGGTAGACCCGGCCGTCGGCGTCCCGATCGCCCGGCCGGGGGCCACGCGCCCGGGGATGCCGCTCGTCCATCGCCCCAGCATGCCAAGCCGGGGCCGGGCCCCACGCGGGAACCCGACCCCGGTCCCGCTCAGGCCGCCGACCGGGCGTGCGTGCGGGGCCGGCGCCCGACCTCAGCCGCGTCGTCCACCCCCGCCGCCGCCACGGCCACCCGCCCGGTCAGTCCCGCCGCCACCCAGCCCGCCGCGGCCATCAACCCGAGCACCAGGACCACCGCGCCGGCCCACCCCCGGCCGTGGAAGGCGACTCCGCCGACCGGGCCACCCACGCTCGCGCCCAGGTAGTAGGCCGCCAGATAGAGCGCGGACGCCTGCGCGCGGCCCTCGGTGACCCGCAGTCCCACCGCCGAACTCGCCGCCGAGTGGCCCGTGAAGAAGCCCGCGGTGAGTACGATCAGGCCCACCACGACCAGCGTCAGGTGGTCCGGCAGGGTCAACAGCGCGCCCGCCGCGGTGATCGCCGCGGCGGCCCACAACGTCGCGCGGTGCCCGAGCCGGCCGACCAGCCGCCCCGACGCGGCCGAACTGAACGTGCCCGCCAGGTAGATCACGAAGATCGCGCCGACCACGGTCGGTGGCAGCCCGAACGGCTCGGCGAGCAGCCGGTAGCCGAGGTAGTTGTACACGGTGCCGAACGCCGCCATGAAGACCATGCCGAGCAGGTAGAGCCGGCGCAACACCGGGTCCGCGAGGTGCGCGCGCAGTACGCCGGCGAGTTGCCGGACCGAACTCGTCGACGGGGTGAAGTTGCGCGACGGCGGGAGCAACACCCGGAAGACGATCGCCGAGCCGAGCGCCAACAGGCCGACCGCGACCAACGCGACCCGCCAGCCGCCCAGATCCGAGGCCAGTCCGGTGACCAGCCGACCGCCCATGCCACCGATGCTGTTCCCCGCCACGTAGAGCCCCATCGCCGAGCCGAGCGAGGGCCCGTCCACCTCCTCCGCGAGGTAGGCCATCGCGGTCGCCGGCAACCCGGCCAGCGCGACGCCCTGCACCGTGCGCAGCGCCACGAGGGTGCCGAAGTCCGGGGCGAACGCGGCCAGTACGCCGAGCAGTGCGGCGCCGAACACCGAGATCGTCATCACCCGCGAGCGGCCCCAGCGCTCGGACAACATGCTCACCGGGATCACCGCGAGCGCGAGCGCGCCGGTGGTCACCGACACGGACAGGCTCGCCGTCGCCGGGTCCAGGTGGAACCCGTCGGACAGTTCCGGGAGCAGTGTCTGGGTCGCGTAGAGCATCGCAAAGGTGGCGCAGCCCGCGGCGAACAGCGCCAGGTTGGCCCGGCGATACTCGCGCGAACCGCGCGCGTGCCGCATCGAAGGGGTGGACGAGGTGGTGGACGACGGGCCGGCCGGGGTGGGATCCGAAGCGGTGTTCGATGCGGACATGTCCCGAAACTAGGCCGCGTCGTTTCATGCGTCCAATGCATGTTTCGGCCAGGATTCATGCCATGTCGTATGACAGCAGATCAGCGGAGGTTTCCGCGGCCATCGCCCCGCTTCTTACGCAATTCGCGGCGGTGGCCCGCGAGGAGCACATCACCCGGGCCGCGATCGGCCTGGGCATCCCGCAGCCCACGCTGAGCCGGACGATGGCCCGCCTCGAGGCCGACGTCGGGGTGCCGCTGCTGGCCCGGACCGGGCGCGGGGTCGTGCTCACCCGGCAGGGCCACACCCTGCTCGGCTATGTGGAACAGGCCCTCGCCCTGCTGGAGCGCGGCCTGGACGAGGTGATCGAGGACGTGGGCGAGGCGCGCGGCAAGGTCGCCTTCGGGTTTCTGCACACGATGGGGCCCGAGGCGGTGCCCGGTCTGCTGCGTGCCTTTCGGGTGCATCACCCCGGCATCCGCTTCCAACTGGTCCAGGATTCCGCCTCGGCGATGCTGGAGCGGATGCGGGCCGGCGAGCTCGACCTGTGTCTGACCGCGCCGCTCCCGGACGCGCCCGATCTGGCCGTGCGCGCGCTCGACGATCAGCGGCTCTACCTGGTGGTGCCGGCCGACCACCGGCTGGCGAACCGGCGGCGGGTCCGGCTGGCCGAGGCGGCCGAGGACGCGTTCGTCGGCATGGAGCCGGGCTACGGCCTGCGCCGGATCACCGACGCGCTGTGCGCCCAGGCCGGTTTCGTCCCCCGGATCACCTTCGAGGGCGAGGAGACCGAGACGTTGCGCGGCCTGGTCGCGGCCGGGCTCGGCGTCGCGCTGCTGCCCGCCCCCGACGCACCGCGACCGGGCACCGTACATCTCGCGGTGACCGCGCCCCGGGCGTTTCGCACCATCGGCCTGGCCTGGGTCCCGGGCCGCCCGGAGACCACGCCCGTCCGGCTGTTCCGCGAGTTCGTGCTGGGCCGGCGGGGCGAGCTGCTGCCACCGAATCGCCCCGAGGAGTAAGCGGCGTACCGGAGTTGGCGCAGCCCGCGCGGGACTCGCGGGCCCTTCGGCGCGGCGGTGGGACCCCGATCGGCCGCCGGACGTGTGCACATGGCCGAATCTTCACGTCGCCGACACATGATCTACGCGCGTAGGCAGTAAAGTCCTTTCATGTACAGCAGTCACCCGAACACGCCCGCTGCCTCGCCCACGGTCGAGCAGATCCGGCGCACCCCCAAAGTCCTGCTCCACGACCACCTCGACGGTGGGTTGCGGCCCGCCACGATCATCGAACTCGCCGACGCGGTCGGCTACGACCGCCTCCCCACCACCGATCCCGAAGCACTCGGCACGTGGTTTCGCGAGGCGGCCGACTCCGGCTCGCTGGAGCGCTACCTGGAGACCTTCGACCACACGGTGGCGGTGCTGCAGACCCGCGAGGGCCTGTTCCGCGTCGCCGCCGAGTGCGCCGAGGACCTCGCCGCGGACGGCGTGGTCTACGCCGAGATCCGCTACGCGCCCGAGCAGCACCTGGCGGCCGGGCTGACCCTGGACCAGGTGGTCGAGGCCGTCACCGAGGGCTTCCGCGAGGGCGAACGCCGCGCGGCGGCGGCCGGCCGGCGGATCAAGGTCGGCGCGCTGCTGACCGCGATGCGGCACGCGGCCCGCTCCCTCGAGATCGCCGAACTGGCCAACCGGCACCGCGACTTGGGCGTGGTCGGCTTCGACATCGCCGGTGCCGAGGCGGGCTTCCCGCCCACGCGGCACCTGGACGCGTTCGAATACCTCAAGCGGGAGAACAACCACTTCACCATCCACGCCGGCGAGGCGTTCGGCCTGCCGTCGATCTGGCAGGCCCTGCAGTGGTGCGGCGCGGACCGGCTCGGCCACGGCGTACGGATCATCGACGACATCACGGTCAAGGACGACGGCAGCGTCGAACTGGGCCGGCTCGCGGCGTACGTGCGCGACAAGCGCATCCCGCTGGAGATGTGCCCGACCTCCAACCTCCAGACCGGCGCCGCCGTCTCCTACGCGGACCACCCGATCGGCCTACTGCGCCGACTGTATTTCCGGGTCACGATCAACACGGACAACCGGTTGATGAGCGGTACGTCCATGACACAGGAGTTCGAGCACCTCGTCGAGGCGTTCGGCTACGGCCTGGACGACCTCCAGTGGTTCACCGTGAATGCCATGAAGAGCGCGTTCCTGCCCTTCGACGAGCGGCTCGCGATGATCAACGAGGTGATCAAGCCGGGCTACGCCGCGCTCAAGTCGGAGTGGCTGTTCGGCCGGAACTGACCTCCCGGGAGGGCGCCCGCCGGCTCGACTCGCGGGCGCCCCCGAACCCCGGCCGGCGGCCGGGCAAACCGTCGCTCCCGCCGCGAAGGGGGCGTTTTGCGCATTCCGCATCCGGTTCGCTACGTTGCGGTCTCACTTCGTAACGGGGTGTGTCTCGCCCCGCCCGAATCGAGAAACCGAGGATGCACATGCGATCGGTAACGCGTAAGGCGGCTATCACGGCCGGGCTCGGTGCGGCACTCGCAGCGGGCGCTGCCGGCTCCGCGAGTGCGATGCCGGTGACCGACCTGGTCGACGAGCTGGCCCCGGCCGCCTCCTCGGTCCAGTCGGCCCTGCCCGCCGCCGCCAACCCGTTCCCGGTGAGCCAGGTCACCGACACGCTCCCCGTCGACCAGGCGCTCACCCCGGGCCAGTCCCCCCTCGACAGCGTGGCCGGGAACATGGCCCGCAACCTGCAGCAGGGCATGGGCAACCGGGCCGACCAGGGCGGCGGCAAGGGCACTCCGGCCGCTCAGCCCACCCCGGCTGCCCAGCCCGCGCCGGCCGCCCAGCCCGCCCCGGCCAAGGGCGGCCTCGGCTCGCCGCTCAACGCGCTGCCGATCGGCGCCTCGCCGCTCAACGGTCTGGGCGGCGGCGGCCTGCCGCTGTAGCCGGCGCGCCGGGTTCCGCCGCTGCCGCCGGGCCGGGTCGCCGGCGCGGAACCGATCGGCCGGCCGTCGTACGAGCCGTGTCCATCGCGTATCGATCCTGCGCGAGGACACGGCTTCGGCACACCCGCGCTCACCGGGTCGCCCCCGGCCACCGCTACAGCGAGTCGTACATGTCCTTCGCCACGTCGCCCAGATACGGCCCGGTCATGGTGCGCGAGGTCGTCGTGGTCACCCCGAGCGAGACATTGCTGACCAGGACGGTACGCCCGGCCACGTCGGCGAACCAGCCGCCGCCCGAGGAGCCGCCGGTCATCGTGCAGCCCATCCACAACATGTCCGGCCGCGGCCAGCCGTCCTCGCGGAAGTCGGTGGTCGGCGACGCGCACGTGTACAGCGTGGTGCCGTCGTAGGGCGTGTCACCCGGATAGCCGAACGACTGCACCGCAAGATGCCGCGGCGCGTTCCAGAGCACCTCGGCGCCCGGCCCCACCGCCTGCTCCAGCGTCTTGCCGCCGCGCGAGTCGACGATGAACGCGCCGTAGTCGTACGGGGACGCGCTCGCGTCCTTGCCGCCCGGGTCGGCGTTCTGCGCCCACTGGGTGCTCACCGTGGTCCGCCGGGCCGGCCACCGGCCGTACGGTTCGCGCTCGGCCGGGGTGCGGCCCGCGCCGTTGTAGCCGGGCACGAAGGTGACCTTGTCGTAGAAGTCGCCGCTGCGACCACCGTGCAGGCAGTGCCCCGCCGTCCAGACCATGTTGCCGCTCGAGTGGTGCACCACCGTGCCGCTGCACTCGGCGACGCCCTCCGGCATCCGGAAGAAGATCTTGCCGCGGATCGCCATCCCCGGCTGGGTGTAGGGCGCGTTCACCCGGCGGGCCTGGATCGTCGGCGGTTGCCGGTAGTCCGCGTCGGGCTGCGGCTGTCCCTGATCCGGCAACTGCGGCGGCTGCTGACCGGGCGAGATCTCCGGGGCACGCGGCTTGGCCTGGTCCTGTCGGTTCTGGTCCCAGAACCCGCGGGTGTCCTCGACATCGCGGTCGCTGTACTGCTTCGAGTGCATCGCCTGCGTGCGCCCGGCCTTCACCGCCAGGGTGCCGCTCAGCACCAGCCCCACCAGCGTGACCAGCACACCGGCGAACACCGACATGGTCACGATGAGGTTCTTGTTGTGCGTGCTTCCCGGTTGCATGTCCCCGCCCCCCGATCGAGCGCCCGGCCCGGAACCCTCCGGTCCCCCGAGACCACTCGATCGACCCGCCTACCCATCCGTTGATCGGATGATAGGCGCCGGCATGCCCGCGCCGTGCGGCGTCCCGGTTCGCTCAGTCCTCGGGGATCAGCATCCACAGCGCGATGTACAGCAGGAACTGCGGACCGGGCAGCAGGCAGGAGAGCAGGAACCCCACCCGGACGGTGGTCGGCGACCAGCCGTAGCGACGGGCGATGCCGGCACACACACCGGCGATCAGCCGCCCATGCTCGTGATCGTGCTCATGACGCTTCCTCCTCGATCCGGCGACGCCCGGTGCGGCGTCGTCGTACTTCGAAGGTAGGTCGAGACCGGGCCCGCCACATCAGCCGCGGGACGTCGGTGCTCATCCGCCCTGGGGACTAGGGGATTTCCCGGAAGGGCGGGAGGACTGCGGCCAGTCCTTCTCGGTCGTCGACGGTGGCGTGGTGATCCGGCCGCCGGTGGTGGGCAGCGCGGAGTTCTTGCGGATGATGTCGAGATAGTTCTCGCAGCGGTAGTTCTCCGGCGGCATTCGTCGGCTCGCGAGCTGCACCGTGTCGCCGCCGGACGCGCTCTGCAGGGTGCACACCACCTGACCCAGGGCGATCGTGGCCAGCGCGGACAGCGGTACGTCCAGGCGGAACAGGGTGGGCGGGTCGCCCGGTTGCCGTTCCGCCGCGATCAGGCCGCCGGCGGGCAGGGCGGTGGTGTAGCCGCCCAGCGCCTCGGCGTCGTTGGGGCCCAGGTGCAGCTCCTCCAGGAGCTGGTTGAGCTGATCCGTCCGGGACTTGTCCGGGACCGCGTCACCGGGCCGCAGTTGCAGCCGACCGGGCCTGGGCAACGCCTGGAGCCGGTTGTCCTTCACCAGGTAGACGATGTGCCGCTCCGAACCGGGCAGTTGGCTCTGTGCGGACGGCGCGATCCGGTTGGCCGGTTTTCCGGCGCCCACCGGTCCCTCGGTCGGCCGGATCCCGCAGGACGTGAGCGCGGCGAGCACGCCGGTGGTCGCGAAGACCGCGATCGGAAGCCGCCGGCGAGGTCTCAACGCACACCTCCTCGCTCGTCGTGGTTGCCGGATCCGGATCCGGTGTCGGCATTCGCCGCGGGCCTGCTCCGGTCGGCGTTCCCGCTCGGACCGATGCCCTCGGCGCGCTCGCGCTGTTCGGCGTTCCCCGCGCTCTCGGCGTTCTCCGCGTCCAGGTCGGCGTGTACGCCGTCGTCCTCGACCCCCTCGTCCGGGTCGATGATCTCCTCCAGCTCGGGTGGCACCAGCGGCAGCCGCAGGGTGAACTTGGCCCCGCCGCCGGGCATGTTCGAGGCGAACGCGGTGCCGCCGTGGATACGCGCGTTCTCCATCACGATGGACAGGCCCAGACCACTGCCCTCGGATCGGGCGCGCGAGCTGTCCGCCTTGTAGAAGCGGTCGAACACATGCGGCAGTACGTCCTCGGGAATGCCCGGCCCGGTGTCCGAGACCTCGATCACCAGGTCCTGTTCGACCGGGGCGTCGAGCATCCCGGGTACCGACAGGCGAGGTGCCCGGTGGATCTCGACGGTCACCGGCGAGCCACCGTGCCGCAGTGCGTTGCCGACCAGATTGGAGACCATGACGTCCAGTCTGCGCGGGTCCACCCTGGCCAGGATGCCCCGGGGGGCCCGCAGGTCCACCGCGTCCATCCAGGCGCGCGCGTCCAGACACGCGGTGACCAGGTCGGTGATGTCCACCTCGTCGGCCACCAGGGCGGCGGTACCGGCGTCGAACCGGGACACCTCCATCAGGTCCTCGACGAGGGTGGCCAGCCGCTCGATCTCGGCCACCACCAGGCGGGCGGCCGGCGCGCCCTGCTCACCGAGGCTGTCCGCCTCCTCCTCGAGCAGTTCGCTGACCGCGGTCATCGCCGCCAGCGGGGTGCGCAGCTCGTGCGAGACGTCCGCGACGAAGCGGCGCGAGGAGGACTCCAGGGCACGCAGCTCGGCGACGCTGCGCTCGAGCTTCTCCGCCGCGTCGTTGAAGGTTCGGGACAGGTCGGCGAGCTCGTCCGAGCCGCGCACGTCCAGCCGGGTGTCCAGCCGGCCGGCGCCCAGTTCGCGAGCCGCGTGGCCGAGTCTGCGCACCGGGCGCAGGATGTGCCGGGCGGCGAACCACGCGACCACCGCCGCCGCGCCGAGCGCGAGCAGCGTGCCGACGATCAGGTAGCGGGCCAGCGAGTTGAGGTCGGCCTGTTCGTCCTTGAGCGACTTGAACATGTAGCCGGTGGCGCCGTTGGGCACCACCCGGGTGCCGCCGACCAGGTACGGCTGGCCGTCGATGTCGATCCGCTGGAAGTACATGTGGTACCCGCCGTTGCCGTCGGCGCTCTGCACCACCCGCTGCAGCTTCGCGGGCACCCGCTCCAGCGGGAAGCGGGACGGGTTGGAGGCCACCGGGAGGTGGTCCGAGCCGACCAGGACCACGGAGTAGCCGAAGCTGCTGTTGCGCATCTGATCGACGGCGGGGCCCAGATCGGCCTGGTCCGGGTTCTCCCGCATCCCCGCCGAGACCCGACCCAGATTGTCCCGGAACTCGGTGAGCACGGAGTCCTGCGCCCGCTCGAGCACGGCGGTCCGGGTCAGCCAGTAGGCGATGCCGGACGCGGCCACCGCCGAGATCAGCGCGACCAGGGCGAATGCGACGAGCACCCGAAACCGCAGCGAGCGCAACTTCAGGGTCGGGGCGACCCGGCGGACGAACCTGCGGACCAGGGGCGGCCGGGCGGTCACTGGGGCGGATCGAGGCGGTAACCGACGCCTCGGACCGTGCGGATGAGTGTGGGCGCGGACGGGGTGTGCTCGACCTTGGCGCGCAGCCGCTGTACGCACGCATCTACCAGGCGCGAGTCGCCGAGGTAGTCGTGCTCCCACACCAGGCGCAACAACTGCTGTCGGGACAGCGCCTGGCCGGGGCGCCGGCTCAGCTCGACCAGGAGCCGCAGCTCGGTCGGGGTGAGCTGGAGTTCCTCGCCGGCCTTGGTCACCGTCATCGCGTTGCGGTCCACCACCAGGTCGCCGAACACCGACGCGTCGGACACCTCACGCTCGCCGCGGCGCAACACCGCGCGGATCCGGGCGTCCAGCACCCGCGGCTGGACCGGCTTGACCACGTAGTCGTCGGCGCCGGACTCCAGGCCGACCACCACGTCGATGTCGTCGTTGCGCGCGGTGAGCAGGATGATCGGCAACGAGTCGGTGCGGCGGATCCGCCGGCACACCTCGAAACCGTCGATGCCCGGCAGCATCACATCGAGCACGATCAGGTCGGGGCGCTGCTCGCGCCACCGCTCCAGGCCGGCCTCACCGGTGGCGGCGGTGACCACGCGATGGCCCTGGCGCCCCAGGGCGAGTTCGAGTCCGGTTCGTACGGACTCGTCATCCTCGATAAGCAGCAGGTAGGGCACGCAGGCCATTGTGTCTGACGTCACGGCTGGGAAGAACACGGGGCGGCCCCTCGCGGTTCGCCGCCCCCGGCGCCTGTTGCATACCTGTGACAGCTCACCGACGTTCCGATGAAGCCCGCCCAGCAGGCTGTACATCGTGAACGAGCGCCGAACCGGGGGAGAAGTCATGCAGACCCAGACGCAGTCGCAGGGCATCCGCAAGGAGAACCGTCGTACCGTCGTCGCCCTCGCCCCCCTGAACGGCAACGCGCGTAGCGTTTGCTCGGACACGGAGAGTGTCGACGACGAATTCACCGCGTACGTCCGCGAACGCCGCTCCGCCCTGTTCGCCACCGCGTACCACCTCACCGGTGACCGCAACGAGGCCGAGGACCTGTTGCAGAGCGCGCTGATGAGCACCTACCAGGCGTGGGGGCGGATCCAGGACAAGGCCGCGCTCGGCGGCTACCTGCGGCGCACGATGACCAACCTGCACATATCGGCCTGGCGTCGGCGTCGGATCAACGAGTACCCCTCGGAGGAGCTGCCCGAGCGCCCCGACGGTTCGGACTCGATGGGCGACACCGAGCTGCGCGCCGTGTTGTGGCGCGCGCTGGCCAAGCTGCCCGAGCCGCAGCGCACGATGCTCGTGCTGCGCTACTACGAGGGTCGGACCGACCCCGAGGTGGCCGAGGTGCTCGGCTGCAGCGTCGGCACGGTCAAGTCGAGCATCTGGCGCGCGCTGCGTCGGCTGCGCGAGGACGACGCGCTGAGCTTCGGCGCGGACGAGGCGTTCGCCGAACTCGTCGCCTGATCCGCTCGCGCCTCTCGTACGCCTGTCTTCCACGGTTCTTCCACTGTGCAGTTGTGTCCCGGTCGGGTCTGTACTTGCCTCCCGGTCGGGCCGTCGCCCGGGTCCGCCGGTGTTCATCGACTGGGACGGCGAATGGGGCTGTGACGGTTCCGTCGAATTCGGAGCCGATTCGGGACATCGGACCACGGGGCGCCGAATTGCGCTTTTCGTGGTCGAGTGGCTACGTTGCGTGGTCAATCCCGCAATCGACCCATTCGACAGGGAAGGGCCACCTGCTATGTCCTCCGTTCTGCGCACCGTGCTCGCCGCGACCTCGCTGGGCGCCGCCGCCACGTTCGGCCTGGCCGGGAGCGCCACGGCCGCGACCCCGGTGAACGGGATCTCCCAGCCGGACCTGCCCGCCGCAGGCACCGGCGCCGCCGCCGCGACCGGCGCGGTGCTCGGCGCGGTGCAACAACTGCAGCTCAACCCGATGAACGGCGGCGGGCTGAACCCGCTGTCCAACAGCGTCGGCACCGACGTGGGTGGCGCGAACGTCGGCACCGACCTGGCCACCGGCGATCTGGCCAAGGGCATGACCGTGGGGCAGGCGATCGACAAGCTCTGAACCCGGGTGTGTGCGCGGCCGGCTCCGGCCGGTTTCCGCCTGTCCCCGCCGGAGCATCCTCGCCCGTCTACCCTGAGCGGCTGATACGGCCACGGGGAGGCAGTCGGATGCGACAGGAAACGGATCGTTTGCGGGAACCGGCGGCATGGGCGCTGGTGGGCTTCCTGGCCCTGCGCCTGACGGTCGACGCACTGCGGGTGTTGTTCGGCGTGGGATCGGGCGTGTCCGACTTCCGGGCACGGGCCTACGGCGGTCAGTCCGCGCTGCTCGACGTACTCACACCGGCATTGCTCGCGGCCGCGGTGTTGCTGGTGACCCACGCGGGACGGCCGACGCCTCGGGCCCGGATGATCACCCGGGTCGCGCTCGGGGTGCTCGGTGTACAGGGGATCGTGGGACTCACGGTGGCCCTGGGCGGGCTCGCCTACGACGGCGGCGGCTTCGCGGACATCCCGGCGGGCGCGCGCGTCGAGCAGAGCGCGGTGAACGTCGGCGTGCTGGTGTTGTTCGCGCTGTGCGCGTACTTCCTGATCGTCGTCCTGGGCGCGCCGAGCCCGCCGACGGTCACGCGCGGCAAGTCGCTGCCGCCTCGGGAGTGGCCCTCGTACGGGCGGGAGGCGACGGGGGTCGGACAGCCGAGCGGGCAGTACGCGGGAGCCGGGACCGAATACGAATACGAATACGAATACCTGGGGCAGCCGTCGGCGGGGGCGACCGGGCAGTACGCCGGGGGTGATCGGACCGGGGTGCGAGCGGCGCCGCAGGACGCCGGGTACGGCGCGCGGGCGTCGGCCGGGGTGACCGGGGCGTATGCCGGGGGCGACCGGACCGGGCCGCAGCGTGTTGCCGCCGAATACGCCGGGGCGAGTGGGGCGGATCGGGCTCCGGTGAGTGATCCCGGGGGTGGTGCTCCTGCCGCGTCGCCGCCCGCGTCACCAGCACCGGCTGCACCACCCGCCCCACCAGCCCCACCCGCGGCGCCGCAGGTTGGGACCACCGGGTCGCAGGCCACGACCGGGGGCGACCCGGCGACCGGGGCGGCCCCGGTGCCGCCTCGGCCTGCCGCGCCGCCGCCGCCCGGGCGGGCCCGACCGTGACCGCGTGGGTCGAGGCGGCGGATCCGGCGGAGGAGATTCCGCCGCCGCCTCGGCTGTGGCGGTTACGGCGTCGGCTGCGGGCGCTCGGGCGCAATGTGGTCGGGCTGGTCTTCGCGGGCGCCGTCCTGGTCACCGGCGCCCGGTTGCTGGTGTTCGACGCGATGTGGCCGGTGGCGATCGTCACCGTCTTCGCACCGTACGCGGCGGCGGCCGCCGTACTCGTCGTCCTCGGCGCCGCGCTGTTGCGCATGCGGCTGACCCTGCTCGTCGCGCTGGGCCTGGTGGTTGTGCACACCCTGTGGATGTTGCCGCGCCTGACCGCCGGCGGCGGCCCCGCGCCGGGTGGCACCCGGGTACGGGTGATGACTGCCAACGCCTACTTCGGCAGCGCGGATCCGGCCCGCATCACCGAGTTGGTGCTGCGCGAGCGGGTGGACGTACTGGCCGTGGAGGAGCTGACCCCCGAGTTGGCGGCCGGGCTGGAGCGGGCCGGGCTGGCCCGCGAACTCCCGTACACGGCCGGGCACGGCGAGTCCGGCGCGGCCGGCCTGGCGATCTACGCACGCCGACCGCTGACCGACGAGCGGCTCCTGCCCGAGCGGACCACGATGCCGATGCCGGGCGCCACCGTGGAGATCGACGGGCGCCGGATCCGGATCCAGGGCGTGCACACGATGCCGCCGCTGCGCGGGCAGGCCGGGAAGTGGGCGCACGACCTGGACGCGCTGCGCCGCGAGGCCGAGCGGCGCACGCTGCCCACGATCTTCCTGGGCGACTTCAACGCGACCCCGGACAACGCCTCGTTCCGCGCGCTCACCGGCGCCGGACTGCGCGACGCGCACGAGGAGCGCGGCCGGGGATTGGCCCGCACCTGGCCGATGGCGTACTTCCACGGCCTGCCGCCGCTGTTCGGACTCGACCACGTCCTGGTGGCCGGCGGGATCGAGGTGGCGTCGGTGTCCGAACACCGGGTGCCACACACCGATCACGCCGCGGTGATCGCCGAGTTGGCGCTGCGCTGAGCGGTTGTCAAGATCCCGTCAGGAACGCCCCGACCTGCGTCGATGCCGCGTCAAGGGGGCCGAAACGGCGGTTGTGCGGGCCTAGCGTCGATTCTCGAACGTATTTGAACGCAGTTGAGCGACGTTGAGCGAAGTTGAATGCGCTCGAATGCGCTTGAACACCGTTTGAACACATTGAACACACTCGGCTCACGCAGTTTCGGCAATTTCAAGGATCTGATCGCATGTCCGCTCTGCTCGCCCTTTTCGCCCTCGTCGTGATCGCCCGCGTCCTGGCCACGTGGAAGTTGTCCACCCGGCAGGCGGCGGTCGCGACCGACGGGGCACCGTCGAGCGGTCCGACCGGCGAGACCCGCGCCGACCGCGTGCTCGCGGCCTGAGTCGCCGCGATCCGAACCACCGCACGGGGGAACTACGCGTATGGACGGATACCGGGCGGACACGATCGCCCTGAACCTGCTGGTCGACCGGCTCACATCGTGTACCGAGTCGATGGACAAGGCGCTCAACGCGCTGGAGGACGCGGGGCCCAAGAGCCTGGGCACCAAGGGGCTGGACGACGCGTGTGACGATTTCCACGACGAGTGGCAGTACGGGCTGAAGATCATCCGTGAGGACATCGCCAAGGTCGTCGACGCACTCCGGCAGAACGTGGTCAACTACGACGGCATCGAGGAGCAGATCTCCGGTCGCCTGAGGTTGTCCGCGTGAGCGGCCCGGTCGGGCCGGGCGGCCCGTGGATGTGGGGCGGCGGCCCCCCGCCGGACGCCGCGTTTCCGGGCATCGGCTACGACCCGGCCCCGGGGAAACCGGCGAGTTGTGAGCCGCTGGTGGCGAATCTGACCAAGGCCGCGAACGAGATGGTCACCGCCCAGGGCATCCTCAAGGGCATCACACTCGGCGGCGGCGCCTGGGAGGGTGAGGCCGCGCACAAGTTCGTGCAATCCGAGGTGATGGAGAAGCTGCCCGGCCGGTTGCGCGACGCCGAGGCGGCGATGCGCAAGGCGGCGACCCAACTGGAGGAGTGGCGCGGGCAACTGACGCGGTATCAGAGCGAGGGCGGGTCGTTCGAACGAAACGCGGTCGAGGTCCGGCGCAGGCGGGACGCCGCCCAGGAGGACGTGAACCGGGCCAAGGACGACCCCGCGTTCGGCTACGCCGGCCAGTGGTTCGACACGAAGGAAAACCTCGCCGAGGCGGAGCGGCGACTGCGCGAGGCACAGGCCCGACTGGACGCCGCCGGTGGGCGGTTGACCGGCGCGAACAACGAGCTGGATCGGATCCTGCAGGACGCGCGGACCCTGCTGGACAAACACGCCACCGACGCCGCCGCGCACGCCCGGGTGATCGACGAGGCCGCCGACGACGCTCCGGACAAGCCGTTCGACCTGGCCGGATTCCTGAACGGGGTCGGCGACTTCCTGTCGGTGGCCGGTGCGGTGTTGGGCGTGGTCGCGCTGTTCTGCCCGGTGCTTGCTCCGCTCGCGGTGCTCACCTCGCTCGCCGCGCTCGGGATGCATGCGACGAGCTATGCGATGCAGGGCAAGTTCGACCAACCCGGCGCGTGGCTCACCCTCGGCGGCGACGCGCTGGGCGCGCTGCCCGGGATCGGCGCGCTGGCGAAGGGGGTGAGCGCCGGCCGGGCGGTCGTCGGTACGAAGGGCGTGGTCTCCGGGATCGGAACCGGGATCAAGACCTTCGGCGGCCAGGCGCCGGCCATGTCGAGCCTGATGGCCAACCCGGCGATCATCAAGCCGGCCGCGTGGGCGGCGGGCAAGGTGGGTGCGAGCGCGGGGGCCGCGGAGAACATCGGCAAGGGAGTACAGGGCGCGATCACGGCCGGCCTGACCTACCCGACGGCGGCGTCCCTGCCCAACGACGACTGGCCGGGCACGACGGACTCGACCGCCCCGGGCGGCGTGAACAATGTCCTGGGCGGCCTCGGCTTCGCGGGCACGAAGGGTGCCCCGGGAGGGGTACGCGGGGCGGGCGGCGCGGCGGCGGTGCTGTCCGCGTGGGCGGCGTTCCTGTGACGGTGGGATCCGGTGTCCCGGGCGCGCTCGGGGCGCCCGGGGAGTTCGGGACGCGCCGGGCGGGTCGGGCCTTTCGGGCGACCGGGCGGTGAGTCGGGCGTGGTGGTTGCTCGTGCTCGCGGCCCTGGTCGCGCCGTACTGGCTGCTGTCCCGGTCCCGCGGGCGGCGGCCGGTGGGGCGGCAACGCGGGGACGTGGTACGGGCGTTGCTCACCACGAGCGGGGACGCGGTGCGGTTGTGGTCGGTCGACCACCCGGGCCCGAGCCTCGACTGGCAGCGCACGGTCGCGGTCGGGTACGGCTTTCGACCGGCCCCGACCCTGGCCACGCTCTTCGAGCGCAGCGGTCCCGGGTGGGCCGAGGGTCTGGGGCGGTACGCGGGTGGTCCGGCGTACGGCGTGCTGCGTACCCATCCGGCGGCGGTCGCCGCGGCGGCCGAGGTGGCCGGACGGGGCGGGTTCGACGTGCTCGACCCGGTGGCGGTGGGCCGGCTCCGGGCCGAGGCGGACCGGATCGCGCGCGGCATCGGGCGCTGGACCGTGCCGTTGGCGCTGTGCGTGGCGGGCCCGGTGGCATTCGGCCTGCCCGGGGCGGTGGCCGGAGCGGTCGGCGGGCGCCCCGAGGTGGCCCGAATCGCCCTGGTAGCGCTCACGATCGGGGTCGGCGGCGCGGGCCTGTGCGGCTACGGCCGACACCGCGCACGGACGGCCTTCGAGCACGCGGTGGGTGACGGAGTGGCGGCCTATCGCGAAGTGGTGGCGGCGATGGCGGAGGCCGAGGCGGCTCGGCTCGGGGCGACGGAGGAAGGCAGTCGGTGAACGTGGACGAGGTCGCGCCGTGGTTCGTCCTGCCGGACGGTTTCGAGGTCTTCGCGATGGACCGCGATCCGGCCGAGCGGATCGCCGAACTCGTGTTGCTCCTCCAGGACTTCTGGCCGGACGCGACGCCCGAACAACGAATCCAATGCGCCCTCACCCAGGACGCGTTCCTGACCGGCCTCAACCGCGAGGGCATGGTCCACCTGTCCACGTGCCTGGCCCGCAAGGACGACGGCGGCCTCACCTCGGCGCTCCTCGTGGTGACGGTGAGGCACTTCGCCACCGAGTCCGGACTCCCTTTCGCCGAAGGGGTGTTGCACCGACTCGGGCCACCCACGACGGACCGGGACATCGCGGTCGCCGCCACGCCGCTGGGCCGAATACCGGTGTTGGTGGCGGACACAACACCGCGCATCCCCGGCCAACTCCTCGGCGCCACCCAGGACTTCGGCATCACAACCCGCTCCGCCCAAGCCTTCTTCCCATTCCCCGGACAACCCAGGATGGCCGTCTTCACCCTGTCCACCGAAGACCTGGACACCTGGCCGCACTACGTCGACCTGATGGCCGCAATCTGCGCATCGGTAACCTTCACCCCACCGGCAGCGGCAACGGCAACGGCAACGAGGGTCGCAAACGCCCTGGACGGCGGCAATCCGGAGCCCACCGCAACCGGCCCCAGGCGAGGCCGAATCACCGATTTGTTCGGCTGACCAAGCTGGGGGGCAGTCGGGGGGCTCGGGTGCTTGGGGTGCTCGGGGGCTTGGGGTACTCGGGGGCTCGGGGGTGGTTGCGGCTGTGCCGGACCTGTTCCTTGATTCGCGGCGGGGGCGGTTGGCCGCTTGGCGTCGTGCTGTTGGGCCGGTGCGGGGTTGGCCCTGGGTCCGTTCGGCGGGGCCGGGTCGTGACAGCGGCCACCGCCTCGTCGCTGCACGTCCCCTCCGGGGCCGGGGTCTTTGCTTGGTGCTCCGCATCCG